>WRFI01000009.1 GCA_009778875.1 Propionibacteriaceae bacterium
GGGCCGTTCAAGAATTGCCCGGTGCCGTCGAAGGCCTCGTCGTCGGTGTTCAGGATCTCGTCCCAATGGCCGGCGGGCAGATGCAACCCGTAGCTTGGGTACGGGTTGGGGGAAAAGTTGGTGACGCAAGCCACGACGTCTCCGTCGCGCCCGAACCGCAGCCAGGAGTAGGTGTTGGCGCTGGAGTCGCCGGCATTCAGCCAGCGGAAACCGGCCCCGTCGTGGTCGAGTTCGTGCAAGGCAGGCACCTCGGCCTGAAGTCGGTTCATCTGCCGGATCAACTCGCGCACGCCGCGATGACCCCACAGACCGTCCACCCACCACTCCAAGCTGGCCGTCTCGTTCCACTCGGGGCGCTGGGCGAATTCCTGGCCCATGAACAGCAGCTCCTTGCCCGGGAAGCTCCACATGTAGCCGTAGAACGCTCGCAGCGTCGAGAACTTGCGCCAATCGTCCTGCGGCACTTTACTGATCATTGAGCCTTTGCCGTGGACGACCTCGTCGTGGCTGATCGGCAAAATGAAGTTCTCCGAGTACGCGTAGACCATCGCGAAAGTGATCAGGTCATGGTGCCAGTGGCGGTACACCGGGTCGAGTTCGATGTAGCGCAACGAGTCGTTCATCCAGCCCATGTTCCACTTGAAACCGAAGCCCATGCCACCTTCGTGGACGGGGTGCGAAACGCCGGCGAAGCTGGTCGACTCCTCGGCGATCACCATGACGCCGGGAGCCCGCTCGTACAAATGGCGGTTGTTGTATTTCAGGAAGTCGATGGCCTCAAGGTTCTCGTTGCCGCCGTAAACGTTCGGCATCCATTCACCCGGTGCACGCGAGTAGTCCAGGTAGATCATCGACGCGACGGCGTCAACCCGCAGCGCGTCGATGTGGAACTCCGACACCCAATACCAGGCGTTCGAGACGAAGAAGCTCTTGACCTCGTTGCGTCCGAAATTGGGAATGTATGTGCCCCAATCGGGCTGCTCGCCCCGGCGTGGGTCGGCGTGCTCGTACAGCGCGGTGCCGTCGAAGCGGCCCAGGGCCCAGTCGTCCTTGGGGAAGTGGCCCGGCACCCAATCAACGATGACGCCGATGCCCGCCTGGTGCAGCGCGTCAACCAGCGCCCGGAAGTCGTCCGGTGTGCCAAGCCGGGCATCCGGGGCGAAGTAGCCGGTGACCTGGTAGCCCCACGACTCGATCAGCGGGTGCGCGGCCACTGGCATGAACTCGACGTGCGTGAAGCCCATCCACGAGACGTACTCGGGCAGTTGCAGGGCAAGCTCCTGATAGGTCAATCCCTTGCGCCAACTGCCCAAATGCACTTCGTAGACGCTCATCTGGCAGTGGTAGGGGTCGGACGCGGCCCGCTGGGCGAGCCACTGGTCATCGCCCCAGGTGTAGTGGCTTTCAGTGACGACCGAGGCGTTGTGGGGCGGGGTCTCGGCCAGCCGGGCCATCGGGTCGGCCTTCTCTTGCCAGGTGCCGTCTTTGTGTTGGAGCTTGTACTTGTAGCGCGCCCCCTCGCCCACGCCCTCGACCCAGAGGACCCAAACCCCCGTGTGGCCGAGGCGGACCATGTCGTCGCCCTGCCACCAGTTGAAGTCGGAGATCACCTGCACGCGGGCGGCATTTGGCGCCCAAACCGCGAACCGTGTGCCGGTCACGCGACCCCGCTTGCCGTCGCTCATTGTGACGACATGGCTGCCCAGGCGCCGCCAGCACTCGGTGTCACCGCCGCTGTTGAACCCCTCAAGATCACGGTCAACCAGACCGCCAGTCATGTCAAGCGTCATACTCCGATTCTTCCACATTCGCCCTGACGGTGAAGATGTGGGCGGGCTGCGCCGGGTACAGAATCACTGTGCCCTGGCCGCCCGGCCACGTCACCTCCAGTCCCGTCAGCTCGTCGTGCAGCAAAAGGTCGGCGCCGGACGGCAGGCCCAGCGCCGTCGCATCGACGTACACCTCGCTGGAGCGGGAGTTCTGGGCGTCCAGATTGATCACGACCAGGACGCGGTCATCTTCGTCGACCTTGGAGAAGGCGAAGGTCTGTTCGTCGCTGGTGTCCTGCACCCGGGCCGTTCGCAGGCATTGCAGTGCCGGGTGCGCACGCCGCAACCGGTTCAGCGTGCCGATCAGAAGATCGAGGTTCGGCTGGGCGGCGAAGTCCCGGGGACGGTACTCGTACTTCTCCGAGTTGAGGTACTCCTCCCCGTCGGCCCGCAGGGGCTCGTGCTCGAAAAGCTCAAAACCGGAGTACATGCCCCACGCCGGACTCATCGTCGCCGCCAGGATAATCCGGATCGCAAACGCGGCCGGTAACCCGCTGCGCACCTGCAAAGGGTTGATATCGGGCGTGTTGACGAAGAAGTTGGGACGCATCACCCAGTCGGTCTCGTGAGCCAACTCGTCCAGGTAGGCGCCCAGCTCCCAGCGCGTCGTGCGCCAGGTGAAATAGGTGTAGGACATGTGGAAACCCACCGCAGCCAGGGATTGCATCATGGCCGGCCGCGTGAATGCCTCAGCAAAGAAGAGGACATCCGGGTGGCGCTCGTGCATCACCGCCAGAAGCCACGCCCAGAAGTCGATCGGCTTGGTGTGCGGGTTGTCGACGCGGAAAACCGTCACCCCCTGATCAATCCAGTATTCCAACAGCCTGACGCATTCGGCGCGGATGCCGTCGGGGTCGTTGTCAAAGTTGATCGGGTAGATGTCCTGGTACTTCTTCGGGGGGTTCTCGGCGTAGGCGATGCTGCCGTCCAACCGCGTCGTGAACCATTCCGGGTGGTCGCGCAGCCAGGGGTGGTCGGGGGACGCCTGCAGCGCGAAGTCCAGGGCGACTTCCAGGCCCAGCGACTTGGCGCGCTTGACGAACCGCTTGAACCCCGGCAAGCCGCCCAGCTCTGGGTTGACGGCGTCATGGCCACCGTCGCCCGACCCGATGGCCCAAGGCGAACCCGGGTCGTCCACCACTGGCGTCAGCGTGTTGTTACGTCCCTTCCGGAAGCCCACCCCGACGGGATGGATCGGCGGCACATAGACGACATCGAAACCAAGCCCCGCGATGCGCTCCAGCAGAGGGCGGCAGTCGTCGAACGTGCCCGACACCCAACGCTTCGTCTTCGCGTCCACATGGGCGCCGGGGGAGCGGGGGAAGAACTCATACCAGGCGGCGAACTGGGCCAGCTTCCGGTCGACGCGGATCGGATACTCACGTGTCGGGGTGACGAGGCGGCGAGGGCACCACGCCCGCACGACGCCGTCCAGCGCCGGGTCGTCCACCAAGTCCAGCAGGGTTGTCGAGGTGGGCACACACGCTTTGGCGGCCGAGTGGAGAGCTTTTCTCTGTTTGCTGCGGGCCGGGGCGGCGTGGGCGGCTTCATCGAACAGCGCCGCACCCTCCAGGCAGATCAATTCCACATCCTGCCCGGCGGCCAGTTTGATCCTGGCGTTGTGACGCCAGGTGCCCCAGCGGTCGTCGTAGGCCTCCACCCGGAACGTCCAGTCGCCCACGGCATCGAAGCGAACCCAGGCCTGCCAGATGTCCAATCCCCAAGGCTCGATCTGTCCCATATCCGCCGCCAGGGTCGATCCGTCCGGGCGGGTCAGCACCACCTGGGCGGCAACGGCGTCGTGGCCCTCGCGGAAGACGGTCGCGCGGATGGGTGCCGACTCTCCGAGGACGGCTTTGGCGGGATATCCGCCCTCAGTGTCGACAACAGGTTGAACGTCGCGCACCGGGATTCGTCCATATGTCATGGAATAATCGAACCACATGAGCTTTGGAATCGGGGTCTCAGTATGGCAAAGTTGATATCTGCGTCGCGGACCCTGCCACAGGGGGAATGCCTGCGGCGTCAAGGATCAAGCGTAAAGCACCACGAAGTGGCCTGTGGCACTGGCGAGGAAGAACAATGAATACCCTAGTGGCAGAGGTTGCGCAAGGCGCCCTCAAACAAGACATCCCTCCATTCCGTCCCGGTGACACCGTGCGTGTGCACGTCAAGGTCATCGAAGGCAACCGTTCCCGCGTGCAGGTGTTTGCCGGCGTGGTCATCTCCCGCACCGGTTCCGGCATCTCAGAGGCCTTCACGGTCCGCAAGATCTCCTTCGGCGTGGGTGTGGAGCGTACGTTCCCGCTTCACAGCCCGATCATCGACAAGATCGAGGTCGAACGTCGCGGCGATGTGCGCCGCGCCAAGCTCTACTACCTGCGCAACTTGCGCGGCAAGGCTGCAAAGATCAAGGAAAAGCGCGACAACGCCTAAGGATCACCTTGGTTGACGGTACAGCTCAGTCGGACGCCCAGCCGGTTAGGCCGCGGCGGGGGATAGTTGAGCCGGAAGATGTTTTGCCAGTTCCGACTCGAAGCGCCGCGTCGACGCCCGTGCCGTATCGTCCGCAGTGGCCAGCCTCGATGGCCGCGCCTTCGCTGCCGGGTTACTACCAAGCGTCCGGCACTGAGTCGCCCGCGTTTCGGCTACCGACGGTGGCATGGCCGACGGCAGTTCAGGGCACGACGGACGCTCCCAGCGATGAGCCGCCGATCAGCCCGGTGACACTTCCCGTTCGGTCATCGTCGCGTTGGGAAGTGGCGCTTGCCGAGATTGCCGAGAGGGCCGGCGTCGACCCCCGGTTTGTCGAGTCCACCATTGCGGCGGCCACGGGCGCTGCGTCGAGGCCGGCGGAACGGACTTGGCAACCGCCCGAACCGACCGGCCCGACCTGGCCGACGCCCAGCCGCGCCGCCCCCGCGACGCCAGCGGTGCTTTGGACGCAACCGCCGGACGATTTGCTGACAGGTGAATCGACGGTCTACTCCGCGCCTGGGTTGGCAGCACCGGCGGTCGTTGAACCGGAGCCGCAGGCTCCCGTCGTTCAGCCGGCCGTCGTTGAACCGCCCGTCGTTCAGCCGTCCGCTCAGGCTTCGCCACAAATCGATCTTCCTGAGTTGCCAAGACCCGCCCATGCCACGAATGCCGCCTCGCCCGTCATCTCGATCGGTATTCCGACCGATGAGACGGCGACGATGCAGTTCGAGCGTCCCGTGTTCGACATGTTCGACAAGCCCGTGGTGGTCCAGCCTGTCATTGAACCGGTCGGCCGCCCCAGTCTGGTCATCGACATCGATCCCGACCCCGAGCCCGACGAGCCGACAGTGGTCACGAAGCCCGAACCGGCCAGCACATCCGACCTGGCTGGCAAGCTTGAACCGGTGAGCAAGGCTTTGGATGACTTCTTCGGCCCGGTTCCGGAAGAGTTGGTGCAGCGGGATGAGGAGGCCGAAGAAACGTCCTTGATCACCAGGGTGCCGAATCGGGAAAAGGACGAAAAGCCGCGGGCGGCGAGCGGCACCAAGTCTGAAGGCAAGGCTGACGCTGGCAAGAAGGGCCACGACACCAAAGGCACCAAAGACGCCAAAGACACCAAGGACGCCAAAGACGATGAGGCCGGCCAGTCGAAAGGCAAGCAGAAAACCAAGCGCCAGAGCCGGCTTCCGGGTCCTGCCCAATGGGCCATCGAAATCGCCATCTGGGTTGTGGCGGCGCTGATCCTGTCGACCCTGATCCGTCTGTTTGTCGTCCAGTTGTTCGTCGTCCCGTCGGGGTCCATGGAGAACACGCTGCTGACCGGCGATCGAATCGCGTCGTTGAAGTATGCCCAGTTCGAGCGCGGCGACATCGTCGTCTTTGAGGATCCAGGTGGTTGGTTGCAGGAACCGCCACCCCAGGTCAACGGGGTGCACCGCTTCCTTGAAAAGATCGGATTGCTGGCGTCAACCGATCAGCAGTATTTGGTCAAGCGCGTCATCGGGTTGCCGGGCGACCGCGTCGCCTGCTGTTCGAACGGGCACCTGACCGTCAACGGGGTGCCGATCGACGAAAGTTCATACCTCAAGGATCCCAGCCAGGCGGCATCGGCATTCCAGTTTGATGTCACCGTTCCGATCGGTCGCATTTTCGTCCTCGGCGACAACCGGGCCTCATCGGCCGACTCTCGATGGCATCTGTGCGAAGCCAACGACAAGGGCCTTGGGATGAATGCTTTTGTGCCGATCCAGAACGTGGTCGGCCCGGTCAGGGCAGTGGTGTTGCCATTCAAGCACATGGGGCATCGGGCGACACCCGAGTCCGTCTTCGCGCAGGTGCCATCGGCGACGGACCCACCGCCAACTGTCGCCAAGGTGACGGTCGGCGCAGGTGGGCCAAATGGCGTCTGCCACAGCGAGTCCTAACTTCTGGCCGGTTGGCAGTGTCTACGAGGCTGACCTCAAGCGGGCCGGATTCCGCCGCATTGCCGGCGCTGACGAGGCCGGACGGGGCGCCTGCGCGGGGCCGCTGGTGGCGGCGGCCGTCATCCTGGGCGAGGCGGTGCCGGACGGGCTGGATGATTCCAAACGGTTGACGCCGAGCCGGCGGGAGCAGCTCTTCGCAAAGATCAATGACGCCGCGGTCGCGGTCGCCTGGGTGAGCGTCCCGTCGGCGGACTGTGACGCGTTGGGCATGCAGTCGGCTGATCTTGGTGCCTTGCGCGACGCCGTGCTGGCACTTGAACCGGCGCCGGATTTCGCCGTCACCGACGGGTTCGCGGTGCCGGGTCTGGCGTGTCCGTCGCTCGGCATGTGGAAAGCTGACCAGGTGGTGGCCTGCGTGGCAGCCGCATCCATCATCGCCAAGGTGGTGCGTGATCGCCTGATGGTGGCCCTGGACGACGAATACCCGGGCTACGGATTCGCCGTCCACAAAGGGTATGCGACCCCGTCCCATCAGGCCGCGCTGGAGGCCCTTGGGCCATGCCCGCAGCACCGCCTGACGTACCGCAATGTTGCCGCAACATTGCCCGGGATGGGTCATCACGTGTGATCCATCGTCTAAACTGGAACGACTATGAATGCCGATGATCTTGACAATTATGAGAGCAAGCTTGAGCTTGACTTGTACAGGGAATATCGCGATGTGGTCGACATTTTCGCTTGGGCGGTGGAGACGGACCGACGGTTCTACCTCTGCAACTCCGTCGACCTGAAGGTGCGAACCGAGGGCGGGGAGGTTTACTACGAGGTGACGATGGCCGACGCCTGGGTGTGGGACATGTACCGGCCATCACGTTTCGTCAAATCGGCCAAGGTGCTCACATTCAAGGACGTTTCGATCGAGGAACTCCAGCATTCGGAGTTGCGGGTGCCGGAGAGCCGCTAGCGCCGACGCCGGCGGCGGTCAACTCGGCGATCACGGTGGGCAGGTTGTCTGGGTTGACGGCGGCCGTCAGGCCCAGCATGACCGTCGTGTCAAAGCCCAGTGTCGCGGCGTCCAGCGCGGTGGCCTTGACGCAATAGTCGGTGGCGATGCCGCAGATGTCGACAGCCTCGATGCCCTCGGACGTGAGCCACTCGCCCAGGCCGATTGGTTCGTCCAAGGATCGGTCGAACCCTTCGAAGCCCGAATAGGCGGCGGAAAAGTCGCCCTTGTCGAAGATGGCGTCAAAATGCAGATTCTTGAGGTTCGGGTGGAAGTCGGCGCCGTCCGTGCCGACCACGCAGTGCGGGGGCCATGTGTTGACGAAGTCCGGATGGTGCGCAAAGTGTGCCCCGGGGTCAATGTGGTGATCACGGGTGGCAATGATGACATCGTAACTGTGGTTCGTGGACAGATAATCGCTGATGGCGCTCGCCACCGCCGCGCCGCCAGCGACCGCCAGCGCCCCGTCTTCGCAGAAGTCATTTTGTACGTCGACAACGATCAGTGCTCGCTTACTCACCGGTACCTCCTTGGAAAACCGTCTCAATTGCGGGTTCGCCCCGCGACATCTTTTGGGCCACCAGTGGCAGTTCGGCCACGGAGGCGGCGTGACGGGCCCGGGCCGCGGACAGCGGTTCACGTCCGACCACTTGGCCGTGATCGACCAGCCTGACCAGCAGGTTCCGATCGTTCCCCACAGGAGGGGTGCCGGCGGATCGGCCGGGTTGGTCGGGTGGCGACCCGACGCCGATGACCTCGGCGATGGCGCGCCCCCGGTGGTCGATGCGCCGCATCGCGTACTTGCGTCCGCCGAGGGAAGTCTTGCCGGTGGAAAGCTTGGCGACGGGCACCAGCGGGGCGTCGGCAGCCTCCGAATCGGCGCGAGCCACCAGCTTGTAGACGAAGGCGCAGGTGGGCGCGCCGGACCCGGTGACCAGCGATGTTCCGACACCGAAGCCATCAACCGGCGCACCCCGCAGTGCGGCGATCTGGTATTCGTCCAGGTCGGAGGTCACGATGATGCGTGTGTTTTTGGCGCCAAGCGAGTCGAGCAACCGTCGCACGCTGACGGCCAGTTCGGCCAGATCGCCCGAATCGATGCGCACGGCGCCGAGGCGGCCGTTCGTCAGCTCAACGCCTGTGCGGACGGCCGTCTCAACGTCGTAGGTGTCGACCAGCAGGGTGGTGTCGTCCCCCAGGGTGTTCAGTTGCGCCTGGAAGGCGGCCCGCTCGGTGTCGTACAAAAGAACGAAGGAGTGAGCTGCCGTGCCGGCCGTCGGGATGCCGTAGCGGGCACCGGCCTGCAGGTTGGACGTGCTCGCAAAGCCGGCGATGTACGCCGCGCGGGCCGCACCGACGGCCGACCATTCGCTGGTGCGCCGCGACCCCATCTCGATGCAGGGACGTCCCTTAGCCATGGACGTCATGCGAGAGGCGGCCGATGCCACGGCGCAGTCGTAGTTGTAGATCGACAGGGCCAGGGTTTCCAGGACAACGGCCTCAGCGAAGGTGCCTTCCACAATGAGGATCGGTGAGTCGGGGAAGTACGCCTCGCCATCGGGATAGCCCCAGATGGAGCCGGCGAACCGATAACTGGCCAGCCAACCTGCCAGCGCGTCGTCGGCGATGCCGACGCGTTGGAGGAAATCGATGTCGGCCTCGCTGAAGCGGAATTCGTCCAGGGCATCCAGCAGGCGCCCGGCTCCGGCGACAATGCCGTAGCGGCGCCCTTCCGGCAGGTGGCGCGCAAACATTTCGAAGACGCTGCGCCGGTTGTGTACCCCGGAATGGATGGCGGCGCGCACCATCGTAAGCTCGTAATGGTCGGTTAGCAGTGAGGTCGTCACGTGTCTAGCCTAAGGGGTCGCAGGGGTCAGTGGTTCGGATGCGTCAATTCGCGGACAGCGGCGTACTGGGCCCGGACGATGGGTTCGGCCTGGCCTTGGTATGTCTTCGCCCCGTCAATGGGCCAGGTTGGCGGTTCGTCGGCTCCTGACACGACCCAGGCGGCCTGCCGGGCGGCACCGCGCGCAACGTACTCGCCGTCCGGGGGGACGATCACGTCATGGCCGTCAAAGACGCCAGGCGCGAGGCGGCGGACGGCTGGCGACTTCGCGCCGCCACCGATCAGGAAGATGCGCTCCGGCACAACACCCAGGGCCACCATCGCGTCGAGTCCGTCGGCCTGGCAGCACAGCAGCGCCTCGACAAAAGCCCGTGCCAGGTTGGCTGGGCCGGTGTTGGCCAGGGTCAGGCCGTGTATTGAGGCCGTGGCATGGGGTTTGTTCGGCGTCCGTTCGCCTTCGAAATAGGGCACCAGGGTGACCCCGTCGGCGCCGGGTTGGGCGCTCAAGGCCAGCGACGAGACGGCGTCGTAATCGACGCCGAGCAGGTGCGTGGCGGCGTCGATGATGCGGCTGGCGTTCAGCGTGCAGGCCAACGGCAGGAAGGCGCCGGTGGCGTCGGCAAAACCGTTGACCAGCCCGGACGGATCGGCCACCGGGGTCGGGCAAATGGCGCTGACGACGCCCGATGTACCCAGCGACACTGACACATCCCCGTTCGTCAAGCCCAGCCCCAGGGCCGCCGCGGCGTTGTCACCGGCCCCCGGCCCGATCGGTGCGCCGGCCGGCGTCCTGGCCGCAGATTCGTGTGGGCCGAGCACGCGGGGCAACGCCACGTCGTCGCGTCCCAAGGCCCACTTGAGCAGGTCTGGCCGGTAGGCGCCGGTGGCGGGGCACCAGTAGCCGGTGCCGGACGCGTCCGAGCGGTCCGTCAGCAGTGCCCCGATGTCGCCGTCGCCCCCTTGGCTCTTCGGCCCGTGACCGGCCAGCCGCCAGCTCAGCCAGTCGTGGGGCAGGCAGACGGCGGCGACGCGGGCGGCGTTTTCGGGCTCGCTATCGCGCAGCCACCGCAGCTTGGTGACGGTGATCGAAGCGACGAGCACCGACCCGCAGGCGTTCGCCCAGGCCCGGGCCCCCGTGGCTTGGTCGCCGTCGCCCGCTTGGAGGATCAGCGCATCCGCGGCTTCCGCCGAGCGGGTGTCGTTCCACAGCAGGGCGGGCCGGACGATTTCCCCGCCGGCGTCCAGGCAGACCATGCCGTGCTGTTGGCCGCCGACCGCCACCGCCGCGACGTCGGCAATGCCGCCGGCGGCGGCTGCGGCTTCCTGGTAGGCCGCCCACCAGGCATCGGGGTGGACCTCGGTACCGTCCGGATGGGCCGCCTTTCCCTGGCGGATGACGGCGCCCGTGGCGGCGTCGACTATGAGCACCTTGCACGACTGCGTTGACGTGTCGATTCCGGCAACCAACATGACCTTCTCCTAGCAATGTTTAGACGAACGCCCGGCGGGGCTGCGGGACGCCGCCGGGCGTTCGGAAGGAGCGCTGACCAGGGAACCAATCAGCGGGCTCCAAGTGCGAACTCCAGGGCCACCTGGTTCAGGCGGACGAAGTCGGTGCGGCGGGCACCGGCGGCGGCCACGTCGTAATCCTCGAAGGCGCTGCGGTCGGCCAGGATGTCGTCAATCGTCTCGCCGGCGGCCAGCGTGGGCTGGGCCAGTTCGTCGATCTTGGCCGACTTCATGAGATCCTTGACCTCGGGGTCGGCGCGGAAAGCCACAACACGCTGCTTGAGCAGCAGGTAGGTTTCCATGTTGGCCTTGACGGTGTCCCAAACGGAATCCTCGCATTCGGTGCGGCTGGGCTTGTAGTCGAAGTGACGCGGGCCGGTGTACTTCGGGCCGCCGTTCGGGAAGCCGTTCTCCAGCAGGTCGACGGTGCCGAAGGCGCTCATCAGGTCGCCGTGGCCGAAGCACAAGTCCTGGTCGTATTTGACGGATTTCTGGCCGTTCAGGTCGATGTGGAAAAGTTTGCCGCTCCACAGTGCCTGGCCGAGCGCCGCCGTGTAGTTGAGTACGGCCATCTGCTCGTGGCCGACCTCGGGGTTGAGCCCGACGATGTCGCCGTTGTCGAGTTGGGCGATAAAGGCCAGCGCGTGGCCGACTGTCGGCAAAATGATGTCACCGCGCGGCTCGTTCGGCTTCGGCTCCAAGGCGATGCGCAGGTCGTAACCCTTCGATTTGATGTAGGCGGCCACCGTGTCGATGCCTTCGCGATAGCGGTCGAGAGCCGCCTTGTAATCCTTTGACGTGTCATATTCGGCGCCCTCGCGACCGCCCCACATGACGAAGGTGGTGGCGCCCAGGCGGGCGGCCAGATCGACGTTGCGCAACACTTTGCGCAGCCCGTAGCGGCGCACCGATCGGTCGTTGGCGGTGAAGCCACCGTCCTTGAAGACCGGGGGGCTGAAGGTGTTGGTGGTCACCATCTCGCAAACGATGCCGGTGTCCTTAAGACCCTTCTCGAACCGGGCGATGATGGCCTCACGTTCGGCGTCCGGTGTGCCGAAGGGTATCAGGTCGTCATCATGGAGGGTGATGCCCCAGGCGCCGTACTCGGCCAGTTTTTCCAGCACGAGCACCGGGTCGAATTCCTGGCGGGTGCGTGAGCCGAATTGGTCCCCACCCGTCCAGTTGATGGTCCACAGCCCGAAGGAGAAATGGTCGGCGGGTGTTGGAGTCGGAATGGTCATGAGACGCCTCCTGGATATGGGTACTTACTTACGCATCAGCATAGGACAGGCGGACGCTGGCGGCAGCATCTGGGGTGGGGTGAATCGCAGGGTAGCAACGGGTAGGCCGGAATTCGAGTTTTCCACAGGGATTGCCTCACCCGGTTGAGCCTGTGGATTGACGTGATCGTGTGCCGATACCGCGCTCATTTCGCTAAAAAGAAGCGTGACTCAAAAGAACTCTTTCGGACGCTGGGGGGAAGACCTGGCGGTCGCGCACCTGCGCGCCCTTGGCTGGACGATCCTTGACCGCAACTGGCGGTGCCGGGCAGGTGAGCTGGACATCGTCGCCCACGAGCCCGGGCCACCGCTTCGCCTGGTGATGGTCGAGGTGAAAACCAAGGCCGGCGCGCGGTTCGGCGACCCGCTGGAGGCCATCACGGTGGCCAAGGCCGGGCGTCTGGGGCGGCTGGCGCTTTGGTGGCAACTGACCCACCAGGATGTGCCTGGCAGTCTGCGCCTGGACGCCGTCGGCATAACGAAGACGCCGGGCATGGCGCCGGTGATCCGTCACGTCAGGGGGCTGGCATGATCGCGTCGGCCTGGTCGATCGCTCTGGTTGGCATGGATGGCACTTTGGTGGAAGTTGAGGCGGCCATCAGCCCAGGCCTGCCGAGGACCGTGTTGGTGGGGTTGCCCGACGCCGCCTTGCACGAGGCGCGCGACAGGTGTCGGGCGGCTTTGACGGCGGTTGGCTTGGGCTGGCCGAGCGAACTCTTGACCATAAACCTGACGCCCGCCAGCCTTCCGAAAGCGGGCACCCACTACGACCTCGCGATAGCGGCGGCTGTGCTGGCGGCCGCCCGTCAGGTGCCGCGCCAGGCGGCGCAGAAGAACGTACTTATGGGCGAGGTCGGGTTGGACGGTCGGGTGCGCCGCGTGCGCGGCATTTTGCCGGGGTTGCTGGCCGCGCGCCAAGCCGGTTGGACGTCCGCTATCGTGCCGCTCGCCCAGGTGGGTGAGGCGCGTTTGGTGGACGGTCTTGAAGTGCACGGTGTGGCCACGCTCGAAGACCTGGTGGAGGTACTGCACGGACGCGAACCGCTGCGCACCGAGGAGGCACCGCTAGGGGAGATGGCGGCGGCGGACGAGCCCGCGGCAGTTGACCTGTCCGATCTGCTGGGGCAGCCGGAGGCACGCTGGGCGGCGGAGGTGGCGGCAGCCGGTGGTCACCACATGTTCCTGCACGGCCCGCCGGGTGTGGGCAAGACGATGCTGGCGATGCGGCTGCCCGGGTTGCTGCCCGACCTGACTTTGCCGGAAGCGCTGGAGGCATCGGCTATCCATTCGCTGGCCGGGGAAGACTTGAATGACGGGTTGATCCGGCGTCCACCCTTTTCCAGCCCGCACCACAACGCGACAATGGCGGCGATGGTCGGCGGGGGATCGCGGCTGGCCCGGCCGGGGGCGATTTCTCTGGCCCACAGGGGTGTGCTGTTCCTGGACGAAGCACCAGAGTTGAGTCCGCAGGTGATGGAGGCGCTGCGGACGCCCATGGAGGCCGGCTATGTGAGCATTGCCCGAAGTCACGGGGTGGTTCGCTTTCCGTCCCAATTCCAGCTTGTGATGGCGGCCAACCCGTGCCCATGCGGCTTCTCGGGTGTCACGGGGGCCCAATGCCGGTGTGCGCCAAACGCCATCCGGCGGTACAACGCCCGCCTGTCTGGCCCGATACTCGACCGCATCGACATCCATCAGCGCATGACCACGGTCAGCCGGGTGCTGAGAAAGGCGGACTCGTCCGAGTCCACCGCCGTGGTGGCGGCGCGGGTCAGTGAGGCCCGCGAACGCAGCCAGGCGCGATTGCAGGGCACCGGTTGGCGGCGCAACGCCGAGATACCGGGGCACATCGCCCGGGCAGAGGTGCCCGACCATGGCCTGGTGTTGATCGAACAGCAGGTACTGAAGGGCCGCATGAGCCCTCGGGGGGTGGACAAGGTCGCCCGCCTGGCCCGGACGCTGGCCGACCTGGCTGGACGAAGCAAGGTCAGCGTCGACGACGTCATGGCCGGAATGACACTCAATCAAGATGAATGGATGGTGGCGGTATGAGCCTCAACGACTGGACAGATGAGCGGTTGACACGGGCGGCGCTGGGGGCGTTGCTGCGTTTCGGCGCCACGACGGTGTTGGCACTGGCGTCGCAATATGGCGTGGGAGTTGCCTGGCAGCGGGTACGGGACGGGGCTGAGGTGGCAGACGCCCAGGCGGATGACGGACCCGATTCCGCCCGCGTGCCATCGGGGGCGGCTTTCGCAGCCTGGGCAAACGCCACGAACCCGCAGCAGGTGGCCGACGCCACCGAGCAGGCGGGGCTTCGGTTCCTGATTCCGGGCGATGCAGAGTGGCCGGGCGTGCTTGAGGATTTGGCGGGCTGCTCGGTTAGCCGCATGGGCGGCGTCCCGGTGGGCTTGTGGGCCGCCGGGCCTGGTCGTCTGAACAGCTGGTGCAAAAGGGCCGTCGCGATGGTGGGTTCGCGGGCGTCGACGCGCTACGGCGAGTCTGTGGCGCTGAGCATGGCCTCCGACCTGGCCGGAGAAATCGGTGAGCCGCACTGGACGATAGTGTCAGGCGGGGCCTTCGGCATCGACTCAGCCAGCCACCGCGGCGCGTTGCTGGTGTCTGGGCGCACCATCGGGGTTTTCGCTGGTGGCCTCGATTCGCCCTACCCGCCGGGCAATGCCCAGCTGTTCAGGGAGGTGGCCGAAAAGGGCTTGGTGATCTCCGAATTGCCGCCGGGGGCGGCGCCGACCCGCCCCGGCTTCCTGGAGCGCAACCGTCTGATTGCTGCCTTGTCGCAGGGCACCGTTGTGGTCGAGGCGGCACTGCGATCCGGTGCCCGGAACACTGCGTCTTGGGCGGGCGAGCTGGGGCGCGTCGTCATGGCGGTGCCCGGTCCGGTGACGTCCGCGATGTCCACCACGCCACATCGGCTGATTCGCGACGGTGAGGCTGTGCTGGTGGCGCAGGTGCCGGACATCCGGGCGTTGCTGCGACCGGTCGGTCAAGGCGATGAGTTGCCGCTGATCGGTGCCCGTCGGGAAGGCGACGAGCTGGTCGGCGACGCTGCCACGGTGCGGGAGGCGTTGCCGGGGCGGGGCGGCAAGACGCTGGGCGAGATGGCGCTGCTGTCCGGGGTTTCGGTGGTGCGCTGTTTGGGTGCCTTGAACGAACTGGCCGGCCGGGGCTTCGCGGAGATGGATGACCAGGGCCGCTGGCGGGTGGCGCGGTAGCGCCGGGGTGGTCAACTTTCGGCGGGGACCGGGGCGAACCCCAGGGTAAACACTGAGCCGTCCGAACTGGTGGTGGCGCTGGCTGTTGCGTCGTTCGCGGCGGCCACGCTGGCGACGATGGCCAAACCCAGGCCGGTGCCTGGGCGTCCCCGCGCGGCGGGTGCGCGGTAAAAGCGTTCGAAGACGTGGGGCATGTCCTCGTCGGAGATGCCGGGCCCGCTGTCGGCGACGGTCACCCGTCCGTCCTCGACCACCACCCGGACGGCCGCACCAGGCGGGCTCCACTTGATGGCGTTGTCGATCAGGTTGACGATCGCCCGGTGCACGGCGGCGGCGTCAACGTCGACCAGGCAGGGTTCAAGGTTCACCTCAATGACGGGCTCGGGTGTCCGGCGGCGGATTTGGTCGACGGCTTCCTGCGTCAAGTTGTCAAGGCGAACGACCGCACGGTGCGGCTCCGCCTCCTGATAGCGCGACAGGTCGAGCAGATCGGCGATCAGCTCATTGAGCTCGCCGGCCTGTTCCCTGGCTGCGGCGACCAGGGCGGGGGCCTGCGGATCGGCCAGGCCGTCCCCGTCTTCCAGCAAGTCGAGGTTGGTGGTCAGGCTGGTCAGTGGGGTCCGCAGCTCGTGGGACGCGTCAGCCACCAACTGGCGTTGCGCCGTGACCGACTCGTCCAGCGCGATCAGCATGGTGTTGAACGCCGAACCCAGCCGCGTCACCTCGTCGCCGGAGGTTCCGGCGTCGATGCGCGCGGAAAGGTCTCGCGTCTTGGTGATTTGCTCGGCCGTGCTGGTCAGGCGCCTGATCGGCCTCAGAATTCGCCCGGCCGCCAGTCGCAGCGCCAAGTAGGTGACACCCGTGGCCGCCAGTGCTAACGCGGCCAGCAGCCACTCCGCCTGGTGCAAGGCGTCGCTGTCGGCGCTCAGCTTCCGGGTGGCGCGGACGAGCCCACCGCCGGGGACGCCCGTCAGAGCCGCTGTGTAGGTTCGAAGCGTCTGGTCGGGCGAATAGCCGAAGTAGGCGGGCCGGGAGCCCAGGGACACGGCCACATCCTGGGTCGTCAACGGGCCGAGAAGCGACGGCTCACCCGCAATGACCGGGCCCCAGAGCAGTTCAACCTGAATTGCGCCGACGGTCACGATGGTGTCGGTGTCGCTGGGTGGCTTGTCCGGGGTGGGTTTTGGCGATGTTGAGGGTGGGGGAGTTGGTTTGGTGGGGGCGGCCGATGGCTGGTTCGCTTCCGTGGCCTTCATCTTTGCGGCGATGGTCGAGGCCTGTTGAGCGGCGTCGACCAGGCTGGCATCCCCGCCGGATCGCAGTTGGCCGGAATAGGCGTACACCAGCACGATGTTGACGGCCACCACGACGGCCAGGACAATTGCGGCGGCGATGAGTGCCACCCGGTTGCGCAGTGTCATGGTGTCTCCCGCAAGACGTAGCCGAGGCCGCGCACAGTTTGAAGTACGCGGGGTTCGCCGAGTTTGGCTCGAAGGTAGCTGATGTAGACCCACAGGTTGTTGCTGCTGAGCCCGAAGTCGTAGCCCCAGACGGCCTGGTACACCTGGGCGTGGGTCAGCACGCGGCCCGGGTTGTGCATGAACAGGTCGAGCAACTGGAATTCGGTGCGCGTCAGCGTCAATTCGCGGCCCGCCCGTGTCACGCGGGCGGCGGCCAGATCCAGTTCGATGTCGCCGAAGACCACAGTGTCTGCCTGCTCCCCGGTACGTCGCAGCAAGGCACGCAGGCGGGCTCGCAGCTCGGCTAAGGCAAAGGGCTTGACGAGGTAATCGTCGGCCCCGGCGTCCAGGCCGGCCACCCGGTCGTCGATCAGGTCGCGGGCCGTCAGCATCAAGATGGGCGTCCGGTCGCCGCGCGCCCGCAGGCGGCGGCACGTTTCGAGGCCGTTCGGTTCGGGCATTGCGATGTCCAAAATGATCGCATCGGCGCCGCTGACCGCCAGTTGCGTCAGTGCGGCGTTGCCGTCCTCGGCGAGTAGCACCTCATAGCCGTCCCGGGTCAGGGCAGTGGCCAGCGATGTCCGAACGGCGGGTTCGTCATCGACGACAAGAACTCTCATGTTGTCCATTATGAACTGACCTTGGCAAGACCGGGGAACAGTACCGGCCGGGCGGCGGGTCGCCAGACCATCGGATGCTTGCCCAGCAGCGAAAGCACGGGGCGCTCGACGCCGACCCAACTGGCGATGGCGAATGGCACCGTCAAGAGGATGCTCGCCACGGTGAAAAGCGGCAGGCCAGCGTGGTTGACGCCCAGCAGCACCAGAGTCTGCTGAACCAGAAACCCGTAGATGTAGACGCCATAGGAAATGTCTTGGGTTTGCATCAGCTTTGGCATGGGCGCCACGGAGGCCACCCAGAAGATGACGTAACCCAGCAGGGGTGAGACGAGTTGGGGGCCCCACCCGGGCAAGGCCACGATGCCGACGACGCTGATGGCGCCGCAGATCAGCGCGCCCGGCAGGCTGAGGCGGATGCGCCGGCGTAACTGGTAGATGGTGGCGCCGGCCAGGAAGCTGGGCAGGAGTTGCATCATCAAGGCGATGTCGTTGGTCGCGACAGGCCACACTGCGTGCACCCAGGTGAGCGTCGGCCCGGATTGCCATTGGAGCACGACCGTCAAAGAAAACAGGGCCGGGATGACGATGTGTTGTTGGCGTTTGGCGGCCGGCAGGCACAGCAGCAACCCGACGATCACGTAGCAGCAGAACTCGAAGAATATGGTCCAAAGGGGCCCGTTCCAGGACCCTGAGTAGGGGACCCCGGCTGGGGTGGCCGCCACGTCCCACGAGCGCATCTTCAAGAAGAGGTTGCCGGCCACGTATTGCGCCGGTTGGGTGCCGGTTGTCAGGTACCCGCTCAGGCTGTGGTGCACCAGGTAAAACCCGACGGGTGCGAAGACCAGCACCGTCACCAGCAGGTTCGCCAGGAAGCCCGGGTAAATGCGGGCAACCCGGTGCGCCATGAAGCTGCCAAAGCCACGGCCGTTTCGCGACGCTGTGATCAGGTAGCCCGAGATGATGAAGAACCCGATGACCGCCCATCGTCCCGGTGTCAACCCCGCCCAGGTGGGCTCGGTCATGTAGCCACCCAGATAGGTGGCATGGGACGCGATGACCGTGACGGCGAACACCAGCCGCAGCAGGTTGAGGCTGTTCCGGTGTGGGTCGAAGGGGACGCCGGGATACACCCGGGGTGGCAGGCGTTTGGCATTGAGACCGTCCATGCTTCCAAGCCAACTGGACGAACCGAAAGCCAAACCTGGAGCCGCCTTAAAAATGCCATAGGAGCATCGCTGCCCCCGCCCAGTTTGGCCCATTCAGACGACAAGGACGACCTTGCCGAGCTTTTGGCCGTCTTCCAGCAGTCGGTGGGCGGCGGTCACCTCGGTCATGGCGAACCGGGTGGTGCGGGCCGCCCGGATGACGCCGCTCATCACAAGTGGCATAACGACCTCGCCGACCCGTTGGCAGATTGCCGCCTTCTCGTCCACAGGACGATATCGCAGGCCGGTCGCCGTGATGGTGCCCTGACGGGCCTGAAGCGCGCCGAAATCCACCACGCACTGGCTGCCCTGCTGGCGCCCGATGCTGATCAGCCGTCCGAAACGGGCCAGTGATTCCACATTGTGTCGCATGTACGGCGCCCCGACGACGTCCATGATCACATCGACGCCTCGCCCGGCGGTCAGCTCCGTGATCGCATCCCACCAGTTTGTGTGGTAGTCGATGACGGCGTCCGCACCTCGATCGGTGCAGTAGGCCAGCTTGTCAAGACTGCCTGCAGTGGCGATGACCCGGCACCCCACCGCCTTGCAGTATTGGATGGCGAAACCGCCGATGCTGCCAGCGCCGCCATGCACCAGCACAGTCTCGCCCGGGGCCAGGCGAACCGCATCCAGGTTGGACACGACGGTGCATGCCGCCTCCATCAGCCCAGCCGATTCAACCGCGTCCACACCGTCCGGCAGGGCGAGGCACTGGCTGGCGGGGACGACCACCTGCTCGGCGTAGCCGCCGCCGGCCAGCAGGGCCACCACCGGGTCGCCGATCTTTGGCCAAGTCACGCCGGGGCCGAGGGCGTCCACGACACCGCTGCACTCCAGGCCCATGATTTGGGACGCCCCGGCCGGTGGTGGGTATTTGCCCTCGCGCTGGCGGGCGTCGGCCGGGTTGACGCCTGCGGCGATGACGCGCAGCCGGACTTCCCCTGGTCCAGGGTCAGGGGTGGGCACTGTCGTCCACTCGAGAACGTCCGGCCCGCCCGGTTGCTTGACTGTGATGGCATGCATGATTCCATACTTGCACACAGAGACGGGTTTCAGCCGTCTGGTAAGCTGGAACATTGCGCCAAATGGCGATTTCTTTCTATCGAACGGCTCCCTTTGTCAAACACATCTGACTTCGCCAACACGTCCTTCCAATCCCTCGGTTTGCCGCATCGCCTGGTGGAGGCGGTCACGCGTCTTGGTTTCGCCGACCCGACGCCCATTCAGGCGGCCGCCATACCGGCGCTGCTACGGGGTGAGGACGTCGTCGGCGTCGCCCAGACTGGCACCGGCAAGACCGCTGCCTTCGGCTTACCCCTACTGGCACGCATCGTGCCGGACGACCGTCGTCCCCAGGGTTTGGTGTTGGTGCCGACCCGTGAGTTGGCGTTGCAGGTGACCGCCGCGCTCGACAGTTTCGCCGTTGACATTCCAGGGGTTGCCACCGTGACCATCTACGGGGGGGCGCCGTATTACATTCAAGAGCGGGCATTGAAGGCCGGGGCCCAGATCGTCGTCGGCACGCCAGGACGGGTGATCGATCACATCGAGCGGGGCACCCTCGACCTTGGCGGCGTGGTTTTCGTCGTACTGGATGAGGGCGACGAGATGCTGCGCATGGGTTTCGCCGAAGACGTCGACCGCATCCTCACCGAGGTGCCGTCAGATCATCAGACATCTTTGTTCAGCGCCACGATGCCGCCGGAGATTCGCCGCACCGTCGAGACCCACTTGCGCAACCCGCGTCAGATCGCCGTGACCCCCCAGGCGTCTACGGTTGACGCTGTCGAACAGCGTTTCGCCGTGGTGCCGCCCAAGCACAAGCTGGGCGCGTTGGCCCGAGTGCTGGCGACCTCGGACGCCGAGGCCGCGCTCGTGTTCGTCCGCACGAAGGCGGCGGCGGAAGAGGTTGGCGCGGCGCTTGTCGAGCGGGGTGTGAGCGCGTCCGTCATTTCCGGGAACGTGCCGCAAGCCGAGCGGGAGCGCATCGTCGAGCGTCTGCGCTCGGGCCAGATCAGTGTGCTGGTGGCCACGGACGTGGCGGCCCGCGGGCTGGACGTCGACCGAATCGGTTTGGTGGTCAACTTCGATATTCCCCACGAGGCGGACGAGTACGTCCACCGCATCGGGCGGACGGGTCGCGCCGGCCGCACCGGCGTGGCGTTCACATTCGTGGCGCCGAAGGAGCGTGAGCGTCTGCGCCGCATCGAAAAGGCAATCAAGGCTGGGCTGGTGGAGACACCCGTCCCAAGTCCGGCCGAGGTGACGGCGCATCGGGTGGCCGGGCTGCTGGCCCAGGTGCCGCAGCGCCTGGCAGGCGGACGGCTGCAGATCGTCCGGCAGGCCGTTGAGCATTATCTGGATGCCGGTGATGGTGACGGCTCGGCGGGGCATCGGCTAAGCCAGGCGGTCGATCTGGCGTCGGTGTTGGCGGCGCTGGCGGTGGGCGACCACGGCCCGACGCCAAGGGACGACGAAATGGACGCCGAGTTGGCCTTTGCAAGGGACGACGGCAAGGGCAAACGTCACGGGCGTGAGGACCAGACGAAGGGGGCGACAAGGTACTGGATTGGCGTGGGGCATCGCGATCACGTCAAGCCGGGCGCCATCGTCGCGGTGATCACAAACGAGGGCGGGTTGAGTGGCCAGGACTTGGGACGCATCGAGATGTTTGCCAATTTCTGCATAGTCGAGATCGGCCCGAAGTTGTCACGCCAGACCATCAACAGGTTGGCGAAAGCCAAGGTGGCGGGCCGCCAACTGGGTCTGCGTCCAGACACGGGCCAACCAGCCAGAGGCGGCCAGCCGCCCAAAAGGGGCGGCCAGCCGCCCAAGAGTGCTCGCTTCCGCGATGCCGCGTGGAAGTGATCAGCCTAGATTGGTGTTGGCTGGCCGGGCCGATTGTCACAACTCCCCAAAGAAGTCTTCGTCCAACATGTAGATGGTGGTCACCGACTTGGGTTGCACGCCAATTTGGTTGTCAACCATCAGCTTGGCCAAGCGCTTGCCATCGATCAACTCGATACGAGCATTCGCCTTGCTCGCCGCATTGGTCGCGTCGGAAGTGAAACCAGAGCTGGTGATAAACACGCCGCGGTCACCCTGATGTGTGGCAAGAGCACCAATGAAGGCCATGACGTCTTTTATGCCCACATTGCTGCCGTCCTGGTAACGCTTGGCTTGCATGTATATGCGATCCAGCCCGAGAGGGTCTTCACTAATGATGCCGTCAATGCCTTCATCGTGGGAGGCCTTAGTCGTATTTAGCGAGCCGTCTTTGCCGTAGCCCATTCCTTGCAGTACCTTGAGCACAAGACGCTCAAACTCAAGTGGTTCGATGGATCTGACATGGTCAACCAACTCGGATTCCAGCATCGTGCGAAGGTCCAACGCCAACCGCGCGATGGTCTCTTCTGGCGTCTCATCAGACGTTACGACCGAATCGATGTGGGTTGCGCCGCTTGCTTGATCATCTTTAGTTCCGTGCAGGAACTCCACGAACTCCGGAAACTGGGCAAGCCGCTCTTGAGTTACCTGACCACCCTCAGCGAGCAGTTGTCGACCACGCTCCGTGATGGTGAACGTCGCCCGCTTGGGGCGGTCGATTGCGCCAGCCTTGGTCAGATAAGTGGTCATCCAGCCGATCCGATTCTTGTATCGAGGCTGTCCTGACGGAACGATCTCTTGCATCTCGGCGTCGGTGAGACTCACCATTGCCGGCACCAAGTCATATAACTGAAACAGCGTCAGAGGGCTCTGGTCACCAAGAGCTTGAAGTATCGCAGTTCTGAACTGATCCCATTGAGGCGATGCCATCACATTTCCTTTCTACAGTCGGGTGTTGATTCATTTCACATTGACGATGACGGGATTCCCTGGCGCACAGCCGGTAGGGGTGAAGGTGATGGCCGAACGACCCGTTCATGCAGTCAGCAACTTCAAGTCAGGTGCCCCGGAAAAGATGCCATCGCCACTCAGCAAGTGAAGATCGTAGGCGATGGCCGTTGCGGCAATCCAGCGGTCACCAGTGTGGATTTTTTCGCCGAGTGCATGGCCCGTCTTTTTGCACTCCGAGGTCAGTTTCGCGAACACATCGATAACATGGAAGTCGACCCGTGCACATGGCAACTCGTCAAGTGCCTGACGTATGAGAGCAGCTCGACGATCGCCAAGGGCCAAGATGCCACATAGCACCTCGGCCCTGGTTTGGAAACTCACTGCAGTGTATCGACCGGAAAGCATCGCCCGCCACACGTCGGCATCTGGCTTCTTCCTCCGAGGGTTATTGTCAGCTAGTGCGGAGAATACGTCAGTGTCGATGAGTATCACATTTGAAGATGCGGCATCATTGGGCATTGATCGCCTCCCAGAAAGCATCGGACTCATCATCAGTCAAGGGCTCCAACAGAGCCCACCGAGCTGAACCAAAGGGATGTGAGGCTGCCGCGGCTGACCAGAAGTCAGTCTCAGCTTGGTCATCAGGCATTAGCCAGTCTGGGCTATCAGCTGCTGTGATGATGGGCATGTCCATGGCGCGCTTGTTGCTGTCCACTCGCATTTCGCCCGAAGCCGTCACCGTGGAGTCCACCAATCGGGCGTACTGTCGTGGAACATGGGTCAGGGTCAGGTCATTGCCCGCCACGTCGCGGATCCGGTACCTCGATGTGCGAACATCGACAGCCTCCAATACCCCAGAAAACGATGCGGTATCCAGCTTTTGGGCCTCACAGTCCGGAGCGAACCATTCGTTGCGAACCAAGGCCTCTGGCTTGAACGCAACAGATGAGCTTTCGAGGCCAGGTGACTTGCCAACAATCATCACCCGCTTCGCAACACGGTCCATCGACTTGAGCACCGCTGAAGTGCTTTCTCGTACAGGCGGTGGCGCGTCTGGTGGCAGGCTGCCCAAGCTGCCACCATTGACCAGTTGCCAGAATCGTCTGTCGACCTCCGCCGCATCCTCCGCAGTGCCATCAAGGGTTGATTGGATTGGCTCCGTAGATACCCCCAAGCGAACACTGCCCTTGTCAAGGCTGGTGATGACGACTCGGGTAAGCTGCTCCGATTGTTTAGTCAAACGTCCGCGAGGCTCTGAGTCGCTGACCCAGCGGCCCACTCTTGTTGCGAGGTCTTGGAGACTGTCGCACAAGCGAGCCAGGTCGCTGGCACCTATCTCGCCATCAAGTTTTCCTGTGTCCATGAGTCGGATCTCAAAGCTGATGCCTGTCATCTTCGCCTCCTTTCAATGCCCTTACCATGGTACCGACTAACGCCGACAGTTTTCGCTTGAAGCCGTGGAGGCCTCAACTCAACGGTCAAGATGGCGAACTCGTCCGGGCGAATCCTCCAAGGCTGGTCCACCAGATCCACAGGTCGACGCGCAGCCTTGTTTCCGTAGACAACCCGTTGATGGGTAATGCTGCACCCGCAGTCTAGATTGGTGTTGGCTGTCCGGGGGTTGCGCCGGGACCGTAACTGGGTGGCGTGATTGGCGGCATCTGGCCCGGGCCATAGCCGGGCGGCGTGGTCGGCGGCATCTGGCCGGGCTGGTACGCGGGGACGGCCGCGGTTGGTTGCTGCGGTCGTAGCCAGGAAAACAGGGTAACCGCGAGCCAGACGATACCGATGATGATGACGAGCACGCCATTGATCGGGATGAGGCCGAACAGGGCAAGCTGATAGCCAGCCGACAATGCGAGTATCCCGAGGACGACCCAAAGGACGGCGACGATGATATTGGTGACGGGGGCCTTCTTTTTCATGAGCTCTCCTTTGTAGCGTGTGTGATGGCTGCGAGCCCACTTTTGGCAGGCCTTTTTGGGTCAGTCCCCGCCAGCGATCAAGCGTAAGCCTACCGCCGGGCTTCCGCCCTGGGCAAGGCGCGTAGCATTGACGCCAGGCTGATGCTTCGAAGGGGAAACAGATCATGTCCGAGACAATGAACTTGCCGATACAAACCACCGGGACGTGTGTGTTCTGCGGGGGCAGCGCCACTTTGGTCCAACAAGGTTCTGTCATCTCTGGCAGACGTGACTTGGTGGGCAAGAACCAGAATGGCGCTTCGTTCTATGTGTGCACGCCCGTGTCACGTCATTCAATACTTTGCTGCCAACCTTGCCGGCAGCAACGGCTCGGCAAGATCGAGGCGGAGAGGCCCCACGAGCGGCTCATCGGACTGGTTCTGTTGATCGCCGGGATCATCTTGCTGGGCGGTCTTTACTTCCTGGTGTTCTACCTGACCCGCAACGTCAGCGCGGACGATGTGACCTGGCTTGAGGCCATCGCGATGCTGGTGCTGCCCTGCATTCCGGGGCTCATCTTCATCCTGAGGGCCAGCAGTCACCTGAGCCGT
This sequence comes from Propionibacteriaceae bacterium, assembly GCA_009778875.1. GTDB lineage: Bacteria > Actinomycetota > Actinomycetes > Propionibacteriales > Propionibacteriaceae > WRGV01. The sequence continues at coordinate 24,744 of WRFI01000009.1, forward strand.
GGCTTCAGAAACCCAGAAACCCTGTTGACAGACGATGTGGTGGCGCAGGGGAAGACGGCCGTAGACAAGCAGATCAAGCAAGACTTCCCGGACGCCAGCATCTTCGTGTGCAGCGACAAGGAACTGAAAAAGCGCCTGAAAGACAACGACAGGGCCATCAGTTACCGACAGAGGGGCTACCTGCACTGACCGCATGCAGAAGTGGCTGGCAGTAAGGACCAGGTCCGGTCTTGACCACGCATGTTTCGCATGTTGGGCTGTTTCCCGTGATGGGAAACGTAAACTTTCGGGAAATCGCAGAGCCGATGGTCAGCTCTGTGAGGCTGACCGACGTCTATGGCCAGCTGTCGGAGACCATCGCTGCGGGTAAGTAACCTGGTGGTGCCGAGCCCGCACCACCAGCGGGCTATTGGTCAGTGACGATCCATCGGCCGTAGCGGTTGCCGCCTTCTCGGCGGATCAACTCTCGCTCGCGCAGTTGGGTCAGCAAACGAGATGCCTGCCGTTCGGTGATACCAGCAGCTTGAGCCAGCTCCCCACGCGATAGCGTCTGGTTGCGCCTCAGCGCCTCCAATAGTCGCCGCGCGGAGTCGCTCAGATCATCGCCCATCATGACATCCATCGGGACATCTATCGGGACATTCGATGTCCCGATGCGGGTCAGCGGGGGACGATCGTAGGGAAGATGTCGCCATCGATCAACTGCGGGTCCTGGCCCGAGTAGATCTGCGTTTACTTGTAAAGATACCGCACACCGGAGCCGAGGGTGTCGGCGTAGCCGATCTCGACGAAGAACTTGGCGATCAGCGGATTCTTCGGCCAAGACCACCTCGCTGACGTCTGTGACCGGCTCTCGGCGAGCATCGCCGCGCCCAAATGAGCCGGGGATCGTCGGCGCTGTCCGGCATAATGGAAGTACGACCCGGAAGGAGGTGCCATGACCACGGATACGAGGTTTTCTGTTCCGCTGTACACGGTGGCGCTGGCAGCTTTTCACCTTGCTATGCCGTCTGGCACGCTGAACGCCTGGAGCGACAAGTCCGGGTTGTTGACGATGGTGCCGGGGCAGGGCCGCGAGCCGCGCCTGCCGTTCATCGGCCTGGTCGAGGCCCAGCTTTACCGTGAACTGCGGAAGGCGGGGTTGTCCATGCAAGCGATCACGACCGGCATGACGGCGGTACGGCGCGAGTTGGGCGACCGGATGCTGGAGAAGGGCATTCTCGCCCACGATGGCCGCGATATTTTGATGAACTTAGCCACCGAGGGCGATCCGCATTGGGAGCGGGCTCGTGACCAGCAGGGCGGGCTGCCCAAAATCATCGAGCTGGGACTCAAGCCGATCATCTACACCGACGATCACCTACCGGGGCGGGTGCGTCTGACGGCCTACGGCGACACTTCGGTGGTGGCTGATCCGCACTTCGCGTTCGGCCAGCCGATCGTCGAGTCGTCGGGTGTTCGGGTGGAAGACATCTTGGGCATGTTCAAGGCTGGCGAGAAGGCGGCCGTCGTTGCTGAGGAAATGGGCGTGAGCTGCGATGACGTCGAGTCCATCGTCAGAACCCATCTTGCCCTCGCGGCCTAGAATCCTGGTCGATCACAGCCTCGGGCGCGTGGCGATGCCCGCCTTCTTCCGCGATGCCGGTTACGAGACGACCACGATCCTGGAGATGTTCGGCCGGGCGGACGTGCGCGACGTTGACTGGATCGCCGAGGCGGGCAGGCTTGGCCTGGTTGTAGCCCACAAGGATGCCAGAATCCGCTACCGGCCAGCCGAGCGGCAGGCCGTGTTGAGTGCAAAACTGCGGATGCTCTGCCTCACTAGCGGCAACATGACCGCTCAAGATCAGGTCGAATGCTTCCGCGCGAACCTGGCGGCCATCGAGAAATGGTGGCCCAAACCGGGGCCGTGGATACTCGCCGTCAGACGCACCGGAGTGGCGGAACTGCCCCTGGGTGATGACTCAGGCGGGACGTAGCCGCTGGAACCAGGCTCTCCGCGTTATCGTCGCCTACCGCGGTCTCCACGGCATCACCGGACGCCCGATGCTCGGCGGCAGACCGGATGGCCGCATCCAGGCAGACCAACAGACACTCGCGCGTGCCGCCATGTCGGTGGTCACCGCTAGGCTTTTCTTTATGTACTTTTGTTCTTGTTCACGGGAGGGGTGTTGATGGCGCGCGTAGCGAAGCCTAAGCCTCAGAGGTCGTTGGAGCAGCGCCTGTGGGACGCTGCGGATGCTTTGCGGGGTAATCAGGAGCCGAGCGAGTATAAGCATGTCGTGTTGGGTTTGGTGTTTTTGAAGTACATCTCGGACCGGTTTGATGAGCGTCGGGCGGGGTTGGCGGGTGAGCTTGAGGCGGATGGTCTGACGGGGGATGATCAGGCCCGTTTCCTGGAGGATCGCGACGAATACACGTCTCGTAACGTGTTTTGGGTGCCGGAGGATGCGCGCTGGTCGCACCTGCA
>WRFI01000010.1 GCA_009778875.1 Propionibacteriaceae bacterium
CGGGTCTCAGCCCATGCCCGAAGCGTCCTGCTGGATATCGCCGCCACCCAGCAGGTGCGCGTCGTCCAACTGGACTGTTTTGAAGACACCGGGCCGGTGGGCCGTCACGTGTCGCTGCTGCAGCAGGGGCTGTACGCCGCCGCGTACCTGGGCGTCGGCTACGACGAGTCCTAGCGGCGGGGTCAAGTCCGGCGCGGTTTGACCGTCGTCGAACGGACGACCAGATCGCTTTCCGTGACGATCCGGGTGTCTTTGTCGGCGTGCTGGAGCAAGAGTTCGACGGCCAAGGTGCCTGCTTCGGAGGCGCGGGAGTCGATCGAGGTCAGCGGCGGATATGTCCGCGACGCCACCAGGTTGTCGCATCCGATCACCGACATGTCTTTCGGCACCGGGGTTCCCATGGCCGCCAGCCCGGCCATGATGCCTTGGGCCACCAGATCGTCGAAGGCGATCACGGCGGTCGCCCGGGAGCCGAGTAGCACCCCGGCTACCTGCATGCCGTCTTCGTACGTCGGGTTGGTGGCCTTCAAAGTGGTCAGATCGAGGTGAAGCCGTCCGCATGCCTCCAAGACGGCGTTGATGCGTTCCTGGTTGCTCCATGACCGCCGGGGGCCAGCGACATAGGCGATGTGGGTGTGGCCCAGCCCGGCAAGGTGCTCTACCGCCTGCGTCATGCCGACCTTTGTCGAAATCAGAACGCGGGGGATGCCGGGGATGTCACGATTGATCAGCACCACCGGCACGCGACTGGCGAACTGAAGGACCGCCGCGTTCGACTGCCGCGATGAGACGAGGATGATGCCGTCGGTGCGGGTCGCCAATTTTTCCATGGCCGAGGCTTCCCGGCTGGCGGTCTCCTCGGTGTCGGCGATGAGGACCGCGATTTCGAATCGTGTCGCGCACAAGCCCGCCGTGTGGATGATGGGCGGGAAGAAGGGATTGCCGATGTCGGGCACCACTATGCCGATGGCCGCCGCGGTGCCCGTTGAGAGGGCTTTGGCCAACGGATTCGGCGCGTAGCCAAGATTCGCTGCGGCAACTTGGACACGCGTGACCGTTTCGGGCCGGAATCGCGACGGTTGCGAGAACACGCGCGAGACCGTGGACCGTGCAACCTTGGCGGCGTTGGCGACGTCAGTTATGGTTGCTGTACTTCTCATCTCTCCGGCATTTCGTCTTTGATGTCTATCCGATGAACGCTTGGCGATCTCGGGCATCGTTCGTCATGGTTACTACACAGAATACGCTGTCACACGGCAGCGACAGGAAGGGTCAAGCCCGGTCCATGTATCGATTTCATATAGTTGTGCGCAACCGGTTGCCAATACTTGGCGGCAGGTCTAGTCTGGGGTTCACCATGTAAATGGCTGATCAGTTCCGTCAAGTTCAAAGGAGAGCGTAATGCCTCGAATGGTACCCAAAGTGAAGATAGGGATGGTGTTGGTTGCGGCAGCCGCACTATTGGTTGGATGCTCGTCATCCACGCCTCCCGCCAGCACCGATACTGGCACGGGAGCTGCCACGGGAGGAGCTCTGCAGATGCCGAGTTCTCCTATCACCCTGAACCTCGTGGACGTGTCCGGTGACACCACGATCGCGCAGCCGATGATCGAGGCGTATATCAAGGCCTATCCCCAGTATCTGAAGAGCGTCAACTTCACCACAGGCGACGCCACCCAGATCACCAGCAAGTTGCAAGCGCAGCAGCAAGCCGGCACATCGCAGATCGATCTCGTTCTGACTGGCAACGACGCGCTCGCCGCGGGCATTCAGGCGGGAACCTGGCTGCAGCTTCTACCCGCTTACAACGATCAGCTCGGTGCGAGCGTCGCCACGTATCAGCCCGACGCGAAGAAGCTGCTCGACCAGGCAGATGGTTATGCGCTCGTCAATGATTTCGGGGATTACGGGCCGATGCTGGAGTATCTTCCGAACTCTTTGGCCGCGCCTCTGACGACGCCACAGCAGCTGCTGGATTGGGCAAAGGCGAACCCGGGGAAGTTCGAGTACGCGGAACCGGCCAACTCCGGCCCCGGGCGTGCTTTCGTCCAAGGATTGCCTTATGCGCTCGGCGACTCGGATCCGACGGATCCCGTGAACGGCTGGACCAAGACATGGGCGTATCTGTCTGACTTGGGCCAGTACATCACCGCCTATCCGTCGGGCACGACGGCGACGATGCAGGACTTGGCGAACGGCACGATGGATATCGTTGCGACCACGGCGGGCTGGGACATCAATGCCCGGGCGATCGGAACGGTGCCGAAGGATGCGCAGATCAGCGCGTTCGACAACACTTCCTGGATCATGGACGCCAACTTCGTGGCGGTTCCCAAGGGCATATCCGACAGCCATCTCGCTGTCGTGCTGGATCTTCTGAATTGGATGTTGGCTCCCGAGCAACAAGCGATGGCCTACGACGATGGCTACATGTATCCGGGTCCGTCCGTGCAGGGCGTGACCCTGTCCATGGCGCCGGCGGCCAGCCAACAGACCATCCAGGAATTCGGCCGCCCGGAGTACGACACCTTGCTGCCGCAGTATCCGGCTGTGACGCCGTTGTCGGCCACTAACCTGGCGACCATGTTCTCCATGTGGGACCAGCAAATCGGTGCTGGGAAACAGAAGTGAACGTGGCGTCTCGTGAGCGAGAGCTTTAGCCAGCTTCGGCTTGAGGCGGTGACTCGTCGTTACGCTGGTGGCGGCGAGTCCCCGGCTCTGTCGGAACTCACGCTGGCCATCAATCAGGGCGAGTTCGTGGCGCTGCTGGGGCCGTCGGGGTGTGGCAAGACGACGGCGTTGAACTGTGTCGCCGGCTTGGTGCCGCTGACATCCGGCGCCATCTACATGGACGACAAACGCGTCGATACCTTGCCAACTGAGAAACGCCGGTTCGGGATGGTATTCCAGAACTATGCGCTGTTCCCGCACCTGACGGTGCGGCGCAACGTCGGCTTCGGCCCCAAGATGCGCAAGGAACCGAAGGATGAAATCGAGCGCCAGGTCAGCGCCGCGTTGAAGCTTGTGCGGCTCTCGGAATATGCCGACAGGTTTCCCCGCGAGTTGTCCGGCGGCCAGCAGCAGCGGGTTGCGATCGCACGGGCCGTGGCCATGGAGCCGTCAGTAGTTCTGATGGACGAGCCACTGTCGAACCTCGACTCCAAACTGCGTCATGAGATGCGTGGCGAGTTGCAGGAGCTTCATCGTCGTCTCGGTCTGACAACTTTGTATGTGACCCATGACCAGGAAGAGGCACTTTCCCTGGCGGATCGCATGGTTGTGTTGCGAAACGGCCGCATGCAGCAGGTCGGGCCGCCGGAGGAGTTGTTCGATCATCCGGTCAACAGTTTCGTGGCCGACTTTCTGGGCTATCGCAACCTCTTGCCCGCACAGGTCACAGTTGTCGGTGACGGACTGCTCCAACTCACCGGTCAAGGTTTCGCGTTGTCCAGTCGGACTTCGGGGGAGTTCGCGCCAGGTGGCGACGTGACTGTGGCGATCAGGCCGGATGACATCGTTGTAGGTGGCGTGGGCGACACCGCGATCGACGCGGTTATTGAAGCAGTCGCGTACCTGGGCAAGCAGTTCGAGGCCGAGGTCGAGGTCAACGGCGGCGTGCGACTGCATCTGCGCACCGACGAGCGTCTGGAGCTGGGCCAACGTGTCACTCTCGGTGTCGATCCCCGCCGCGTGATGGTGTACCCCGGGTCTGCGCCGGCCGATGACGAGTCACCTGAGCTCGCGAGCCAGTCATGACGACTACTGCAACCCCTGACGCGCCCCCGAAGGTTGCGCTGCGCCACAGGTTGGCTGAACGCGGCGTGGACACCCTGCTTCTGCTGGCGCTTCCGGCGTCAGTTTTCATGGCCGTCCTGTTCTTCTACCCGGCGGCCTACGGTGTGTACCTGTCGTTCCACCCGCTGCCCGGCGGCGGTGGCTTCTTCGGCAACTATCAGGCCTTTTTCACCCAGCCGTATATGCGGGATTCGATCCTCAACACTTTCCGGATCGCCCTGCCGGCTGCCCTCATCAACGTGGTTTTCGCCGTACCCGTGTCGCTGGTGATGCGCAGACGCATACATGGGCAGAAGGCCCTGAACACTTTGTTGGTGGTGCCCATCACGTTGGGCACCGTCCTTGTCGCCCAAGGGCTGCTCATCTATCTGGGACCCCGGGGCTGGCTGAATCGCACGTTGACCGCTCTTGGCATCATCAGCAATCCGATACAACTGGTGCACAACAACCTGGGTGTCGTCATCGCTCTCATCGTCACGGGATTCCCGTTCGCCTTCATGCTCACCGCCTCTTACCTGTCGGGAATCAACCCTAATCTTGAGGCTGCCGCGGGCACCCTTGGGGCCAGTTCGTGGCGACGGTTCACGAACGTCACCTTCCCCCTCCTCGCGCCAGGTTTGGCAATCACCTTCTGTCTGACGTTCGTGCTGGCGTTCTCCGTCTTCCCTTCGGCGCAGTTGCTCGGCAATGCTTCTGGTGGCGCCCACGTTCTGGCAATCGCTGCTGCCAATGCGGCCTTCCAGGACTACAACTATCCGATGGCGTCGACCATTTCGGTCATCACCGCAGTCATCGAACTGATAGTCGTCGCGTTGGTGCTTGGCCTGCGTTCCCGGCTGTACAGCGGCAGCACTTCAAATGCGGGAAAGGCGTAGCCCCATGGCTGGCATACTCACTGACGTTCCCCAATCCGCCAAGACGTCCCGTGAAAAGGTGACGATCCGTTCGGTCGGGGGTTGGCTGATTTGGGCGTTGGTCGTCTTTTTCTTCATCAACGTTTTCGCTGTCATCGCCGCGGTCCTCGTCCAATCGTTCGGCTCCACCTGGTTCGACAGTTGGTTCCCCACCGGCTGGACGACGCGGTATTACGGCTACGCGTGGAACAACTTCCAGTTGCCCAATATCCTTCTTGTGACGCTCGAGGTGGCGTTGACTGTCACCGTCGTCGCCCTTCTCATAGGCGCTCCGACGGCGTACGTGCTGGCGCGCCGTGATTTCCCCGGCAAGCGGATCCTCAATCTGTGCTTCCTGTTGCCGATCATGGTGCCGACGATCACGTACGGCATCCCACTTGCCACGTTGCTCTACCAAGTGCACCTGGGCGGAACCGTGGGCGGCGTCATTCTCGCCAACCTCGTCCCGACCGTCCCGTTCGTCATTCTCGTGTTGACACCGTTTATCGAGCAGATCGACCCGAACATCGAGACGGCCGCCCGGTCGTGTGGCGCGAAAACCCATCAGGTGCTTCTGCAGATTCTGGCTCCCCTGATAGTCCCCGGCTTGCTGGCCTCGGCGCTGCTTGTGCTGGTTCAGACGGTCGGCCTTTTCGAGATGAGCTATCTCGTGTCCGGGCCGGGAAGCCAAACGCTCGTCGTCGCGCTCTATTACGCCGTGTTCGCCTCCGGCATCCGGCCGGCCCAGGCGATCAGCGCCATGGCGGTGATGTACATGCTCACCACTCTTATCCTCCTGGTCGTAGCCCTGCGCTTCGTCAGTCCCACCCAGATGGTCGCGCAGGTACCGGATCCGCAACGAAAGTGATTTCCAAAAAGAAAGAAGGATGATGTTCCATGCCCAAGTATGACGATGTTTCCGTGAAGATAGCTGATTCAAAGGAGTTGCTCGGTGAGGCGGTGGCGCAAGATTTCGCCGACGCCGTAAAGAAGGTGCTGGCAGAGCAGGACGAGGTTTCGGTGATCCTGGCGACTGGTAACTCGCAACTTCCGTTTGTCACGGCGCTTCATTCACTGGGCGATATCGAGTGGTCGCGCATCAACGTTTTCCACATGGACGAATACCGCGGGATGAGCGACACGCATCCTGCCAGCTTCCGGCTCTGGATGCAGCAGAAAATCGTGGACGCCTTCCACCCGAAGCGGTTCTTTGGAATCCGGGGGGATTTCGATCCGATCGGCGACGAACTCGCCCGGTACTCACAATTGCTGGAGTCGATGGATCCGGCCATCTGTGTCATGGGTATCGGTGAAAACGGCCATCTGGCCTTCAACGATCCGCCGGCCGATTTCGAGACGACCGAACTCATCCACGTGGTCGATCTCGACGAGGTGTGCCGTCGCCAGCAGGTCGGCGAGGGGCACTTCGCGACGATTGCCGACGTGCCGCCGCAGGCGGTTTCCTTGACGATCCCCGCTCTGCTGCGCCCACGGACAGTGCTGGTTGCCACGCCAGAAAGCCGGAAGGCGGCGGCGGTCAAGGCGGCGCTCGAAGGGCCGATCAGCCCGTCGTGTCCCGCTTCGATCTTGCGGCGGTCTCCCAATGCGACACTGTATCTGGACCGCGATTCCGCCGCGCTCTTGTAGGCGGACGCACCAGATGCGAACTCGGGCCGACCGTTCGGACGGGTCGCCAAAGCCGGGACACATCGCGTTCGGACCGCGATGCTCGAAGGAAATGTCACCCGCCGCCATTGTCGCTGAACCGGAGTGATCCTGCGGAGAGTATCGAGCCAATTTGTTGATCGGCCTCTCGCCTGCTCCAGCCACCGCGCACGCACTCAAGCTCTTAGAACTCAAGCTCTTAGAAATCGCGCTTGCCGGGGTCGTTGACGGGGATGAGAAGGTGACACCGTGCCCAGTTCAATTGTGAACGCGGCGCGTTCACTTTCCGGCAAGCGCGGCAGAACTGGCTGGTCAGCGGTCGGGACCCTTGTCGTTGCCTGGCTTAAGGCTCTCCCAGATTTCTTTGCAGGTGGGGCAGACCGGGTATTTCTCGGGGTTGTGGGTGGGAACCCAGACTTTGCCGCACAGCGCCACGACGGGCGTGCCGTTGACCATCGCCTCCATCAGCTTGCCCTTGGGCACGTAGTGACTGAAGCGATCGTGATCGCCGTCCTCCGGGCGCACCTCCGTGCGTTCCAGGACGGCAGTTTGGGAACCCGGTGCCAGCTGAACCATGACACTAGTGTAGCCGCCGCTAGACTGGGGACGGTGAGTAACCAGGTGTATTGCCGCTTCCCCGATATCCATGGCGACGAGGTCGTTTTCGTGGCCGATGACGACATTTGGCTGGTCAGCGTCGATGGTGGCCGGGCCCAGCGCCTGACCGCCGATCACGCGCCGGCCGCCAACCCACGGTTCAGCCCGGACGGGAAGAAGATCGCCTGGACGACCGGTGTGAACGGGGAACCGGACGTCTATCTGCTGTCGGACGGCACGGTGCGGCGCCTCACCTGGTTCGGGTCGACCTGCCTGGTGGTCGGCTGGGCGGACCATGACCATGTGCTGGTCGCCAGCGGGCATCAGGAGGTCTTTGCCGGGCTGCGCCGCCTGTACCGGGTGTCGTTAGACGGCAGCGTCGAAAAGCTGCCGCTGGGGCCCGCCATGGGCGGCGCCTGGGGGCCGGCGGGCGAACTGGCCGTCAACACCCCCAACAACCGGGATTCGGCCTTCTGGAAGCGCTACAGGGGCGGCACGGCCAGTGCCTTGTGGGTGAATCCGCGCGGGGTGGCGGCGGACGGCTGGCAGGAGGTGCTGCCCGGCCAACCGGCTGGCAAGTACTCGCCGGGGTGGGTGGGTGACCGTCTGATCTTCACCAGTGACATGGACGGTGTCGGCCAGCTTTACTCCGTCACCGCCGATGGCGCCGGCCTGACCTGTCACACCCGTCACACCGCGGAGCTCGGCTACGTCAGAGACGCCCGCACCGACGGCACCCGCGTCGTCTACCACTCCCACGGCGTGATCTACGTGATGGACGGTCTCGATGCCGAGCCCCGCCCGCTGCGGATAGACCTGGGGGTCACCTCGCCAACGCCCGAAGACATCGAACCCGTCAAGCTGGGGACGGTCAGCGTCGATGCCACCGGTGCCGGGTCGATGGTCGAATGGCACGGCGGGGCGTACTTCATCACTCACCGCGCCGGCCCGGCCCGGGCGCTGGTGGTGGACGATTCGGTGCGGGCCCGGGTGCCCGCCGTCCTTGGCAAGACGGGCCAAGGTGTGGTCGTCACCGACGCCGACGGGGCGGACGCGCTGGAGATCGTGCCGCTGGACGGCATCGGCGATCACCGCCGCGTGGCGGGCGGTCAACTGGGCCGGGTGCTGGAGCTGGCGGCCTCGCCCGACGGCACCAAAGTGGCCCTGGCCAGCCATGACGGCCGGGTAATCGTCGTCGACACCGCCGATGGCGCGGTGCGGGTCGTGGGACGCAGCGAGCAGGGCGAGGCAGCCGATCTGGCCTGGTCACCGGATTCCCGATACCTGGTGTGGCGCTTGGAGGTCGGCTCCACCGGCAGCCCGCGCAGCCAGTTGCAATGCACCTGCCTGGCGGACGGCACCACAGTTGCCCTGACGTCGGGCACCTTCGATGACTTCAGCCCGGCCTTCACACACGACGGGAAATACCTGGCCTGGCTGTCGCGGCGGAACTTCGACCCGTCGGAGAGCGCCCACAGCTTCGCCCTGACCTTCAATTCGGGCGACCGCGTGCTGGTGGCGCCGCTGCGCGTCGCGGACCCGCTGCCCTTCGGGCTGACGCCGGACGGCTGGGCCCTGGCCGAGGAGGATTCAGATACCGATAAGGGTCAGAAGAAGAAAACTGAGGTGGAAGTCGTCATTGAGCCGGGGTTGGAGGCCCGGGCGGTTGCCCTGCCCGTTCCGGCGGGGGAGTACCGAAGCCTGGTCGGGGTCAAGGACGGTCTCGCCTGGCTGAGCGCCCCCGACCGGGGCGGCGAGCTGGGAGCGACGTGGCAGGGTGCCAGCCAGCCGCCGGCCAACTCGCTGCAAAGGTATTCGTTTTCGACCCGCAAGGCCGAATGCCTGGATGCCTTTGCCGACGGCATCGCCGTCAGCGGCGACGGTGCCTACATCGCCGTCATGCGCAAAGACGAGATGACCGTCCTGCCAACCGACCGCAAACCCGACGATGACGACGATACCCGCGTCCGCGTCGACCTGGGGCGACTGCGCCGCCGCGTCGACCTGCGGGCGCAGTGGCGCCAGATGTTCGACGAGAACGGGCGCCTGATGGCCGATCACTTCTGGCGCGAAGACATGGGGGGCGCCGACTGGCCGGGCGTGTTGTCCATCTACCGCCCGCTCATCGACACCGCCATGACCCGGTCGGACGTCCACGACATCCTCTACGAATGCGTCGCCGAGCTGGGCACGTCACACGCCTACATCATCCCGGGCGACGACGACCCCACCCTGCCGACCGGCTATCTGGGGGCGCAGTTTCGCCCGGTCGAGGCGGGCTTCGAGATCACCCGCGTGCTGCCGGGCGAGAGCAGCGACCCCCGGGCCTGGTCACCGCTTCGGGCGGCCGGTGTGGCGGCCGAGCCCGGCGATGTGATCACCGCGGTGGACGGGCGTCCGGCCGCCGGAGCACCCGACATCGGCGCGCTGCTGGAGGGCGCCGCCGGCAAGCCGGCCGAGCTAACGGTGCGGCGCGGGGAGGTGGTGCGGCGGGTGGTCGTCACGCCTTGGAAATCGGAAGCGGCCCTGCGTTACCACGATTGGGTGGCGGCGCGGGCGGCGTACGTCGAGAAGACCTCGGGCGGACGGCTGGGTTACGTGCATGTGCCCGACATGGACGCGGTCGGCTGGGCGCAGCTGGAGCGCCGCCTGGGCGAGGCCAGCGCCCGCGATGGCCTGCTGGCCGACATGCGCTACAACCGGGGCGGTTACACGTCACAGCTTGTCATCAACCGGCTCACCCAAAAGGTGATCGGCTGGGAGATGGGCCGCCATTACGCCCGACCCGACACCTACCCGGCCCAGGGCATGCGCGGTCCGGTAATCGTGCTGGCCAACCAATGGTCCGGTTCGGACGGGGACATCATCGCGGCGGTGGCCAAGCTTCACGGGTTGACGGTGGTGGGCATGCGCACCTGGGGCGGTGTCATCGGCATCGACGGACGCTACGACCTGGTGGACGGGACGACCGTCACGCAGCCGCGCTATGCCTGCTGGTTCGACGGCTTCGGCTGGGCGATCGAGAACCACGGCATCGACCCCGACGTTGCCGTAGTCCTGCCGCCGGGCGCCTGGGAACACGAGGACGACCGGCAGCTGGACGTGGCCATAGAACTGGCGTTACGCCAGCTAGACGAGCACCCGGCGGCGGTCCCGCCGGAGATACCCGCCGGCTAGAGCCGCCACCGCCGCGGCGATCGCCATGGCGAGCGTCCAAGGGCCAAGGTCCGGGGTTAGGGTACCGCCGGTTTGGACGGTCACCGAAGTGCTCGTCTGGGCCGGTGCGGCCCCGCCGGCTGCCGCGGGCACCGTGAAGGTTGCCTGCATGGTGACGGTGCCGGTGGCGGTGAACGAGTGCAGGCCGGGCGAGGCATCGGCTGGGATCACCCACGTGAACTGGACTTGGCCGTTGGCGTCCGCGACTTTGACTCCAAGGTCAAGCGGCAGCGTGTGCATTGAACCTTGCACCGATTCGCCGGGCTGGAAGCCGGAGGCCACCCCGACCACCGTCCAGCCGATCTGGGCCGTCGTCACCGGTTGCCCGTTGTAAGACACCGAGGCCGCACCAATGCCCGCCTGCGAGACGCCGAGCGTCACCTGCAGCGCGCCCGCCTGAACCGTCACCGTCGCCGTCCGGGGCAGGCCCGACGGGTTGGCGCTGGCGCTCAAGCTGATGCTGGTGCCGCTGACGGTGGCCGTCAGCCAGGTTTGGTCGCTGGAGGCGGTCAAGCCGGTCTGATTGGTTGTCACGGCCACGGTGGTGCTCGACGCGCCAGCCGGGGATGGCCAGTTCGTCACGGCCAGGGTCAGCGCCGGCGTCGGCGCCGGTGGCAGGTACGACAGGGCGGCTGGCCAAGCCGGCGGCTTGCCCGCGTTGAAGAGGTAATCGTCGGCCCACTGCGTCAGGTCCGCCCCGCTGACGGACTCGGCGAGCGCGATGAAGTCCTGCGTGGAGACGTTGCCGCCCGCGTTCTGGGTGAACCAGTCATACATCACTTGATTCATCAGGTCAGGCCCGATGCCTTGGCGAAGCGCGGCCAGGGCCAATGCCCCGCCGTCGTAGTTCCAGTTGCCGAACATCTGGGACTGGCTGGTCATGCCGGCCGGCGCGACGCTCCACAACGGGTTTGTGGCAGGCAGGTTGTAGACGGCCAGGGCTTGGTCGTTGACGGTGGCGCCGCCGTGGTCCTCGTTCCACAGCCACGGCATGTAGGTCGCAAACCCTTCCGCCAGCCAGAGGTCAGACCAATCGGCCACCGAAACGGAGTTGCCGCCCCACTGGTGGGCGAACTCGTGGATGTAGATCGCGTCACCCCAGTCGGCGGTGTAGAAGGGCTTGCCGTACACCTCCAGGGCGTAAGACACGGCTATCGGCTTCATGATGTAACCGGCCACCGCTGGCTGATAAGGACCGAAGTAGGCCTCGCCCCAGTCGAGCAGTTGCTTGGTCAGGTCGATGTAGTGAGCCGGCACCTGCCCGCCGTTGGTCAGGCTTGGGTCGGTGTAGGCGTCGATCGGCACGACGGTGCCGCCGGGTGTGGTGTGGGTGTCTGTGTCGAGCTGGTAGTTGCCGATGGCGGCGATGGTGAACGAACTTGGCACGGCATCGGGCTCGTCCCAGGTCCAACGCGTCTGATCCGTGCCGACGGCCGTCGTGGAGACCAGGGCGCCTATGGCGATGGCGCTGAAGGCGTTGGGGGCGGTGAGATGGGTGGTGTAGGAGGCCTTGTCCGACGGGGTGGCGTTGACCGGGTACCAGGCGAAGGCGCCGACCGGTTCACCCAGTCCGACACCGCCACCGTCAGAGCCGCTGTCAGGCAGCCAACCGACCGTGAAATTGGACGAGCCGGCGAACGTGAACTGTTGCGGGGTGCCCGAATAGGTCACGGCGACGCGGAAGTCGCCGGAGATCGGGGCGGCCGGGGTGACGACCAGCTTGTACATGTTGGTGGCCGGGTCCTGGATGCGGGCGAAGGTGGCGGCGCCGCCGTTGACCGTCACCGTCGAGACGTTCAGGCCAAGAAGGTCCAGCCCAAACGAGCCAAGGGTCGGCCCGGTGACCGTCGCGTCGATGGTCGTGGTCGCCTCGATCCAGTACGGGGTGGCGCCCACCGCTGGGTGGTATGTCAGGTCAATGTCGTAGTGCGTCGCGTCGTACCCGCCGTTGCCGGACCACGGCACCAGTGTGTCACTGCTGGTCAGCGCTCCCGCCAGGTAGTCGAGTCTGATTTGGCCAGAGTCGAACAGCGCAGACAGCCCTGGCGTGTCGGAGACGAAGTAGGCGGTGTCGCCCGCACTGGCCCCGGAGGCGACGACCACGCCGTTGTCACCGTACTTGGTGACGCCGACGGACATTGTGGTTGGCGCGTCGGCGGCGTTGTTTCCGTCACCGAGCGTGATGAAGACGCCGGTCGACAATACGATGTTGTTGGCGTCACCAGCGGGATAGGTGTTGCCCGCCACCACGGCCGACCCACCGATCACCAGGCTGGTGGCATCCACTGTGTCGAGGATGCCGCCGCCGTTCGGCGACGTGTTGCCGGTGATCGAACCGCCCGACATGATCATGCTGGCGCCGTTGAAAACGCCGCCGCCTTGAACGGCCCCCGTGTTGTCTGAAATCTCGCCATCTGTCATGGTGAAGACGCCGCCGTTGTAGACGCCGCCACCCGGATAGCTGGCCTTGTTGCCAGTGATGGTGCCGCCGCTCATCTTGAAGATGCCCGAGGAGGTGCCGCCGCCGTTGAAGACACCGCCGCCGGAAACCCCCGTGTTGTCGTAAACATTGCCAGCCGACATGTAGAAGATGCCGGTGCTGCCGTTGTACACCCCGCCGCCGTTGGGCGCGGTGCCGCTGACGTAGCTTGTGCCGACGTGGTTGTCGAAGATGTCGCCGCCGGTCATGGTGAAGACTGCCGCAGTGTTGTTGAAGACGCCGGCCCCGCCGAGCAGGGCGGTGGTGTTGGCGTCGATCTTGCCGCCGGTCAGGTAGAAGTTGGCCTGCCCGGTATTGGCGACGCCGCCGCCGTAGTACTGCTGGGCGTCGTTGGCGGTGATCTCGCCGCCCGTCATGGTGAAGGTCGACTCAAGCGTGTTGCAGACGCCGCCGCCGCTTTGCCCGGCGCTGTTGCCAGTGATGGTGCCGCCGCCAAGGACAAAGGTGGCGCCCGCCCCGGCGGTGTAGACGCCGCCGCCGTCGTTGACCGCGCTGTTGCCAAAGATGGTGCCGCCGGTCATGGTGAAGCTGCCTGTGGAATTGACGGTGACCCCGCCACCGTCGCCGCTGCTGGCGTGGTTCGTAATGGTTCCGCTGGCCAGAACCAGATCGCCATCGACGACGATTCCGGTGTCACTGACGCCCGGGTCGGCGGTGACGTCGATGCCGTCAATGGTCAGGCTGGCTCCCTGTTCGACCCAGATGGTGGCGGAAGCGGCTGTCATTTCCAGCTTGTTGGAGCTGGTGAACGTGGCTGTGGTGTCGGACGGGACGACCATGGTCTGGCTGACAGAAATGTCGTTGTCGAAAACGATATCTGTCGGCTGGCCGCTGGTGTGGGCGGAGTCGATCGCGTCCAGCAGCTCTTGCTGGTTGGACACATGGATGCCCGGCGCGGCCTCGGCCGGCGGAGTAAACACCGCCAGACCCCCCATCGCCAGCGCGAATGCGGCCAACACACTACTGATGTGCCGAAAACCTGTGCCCTGCGCCATGAAACTCCCTCATCCCTAAAAAGTTGACCTGACCTGCCGTCAGCCGGAGTGATGCCATACCCCCCGTGTGATCAAGCATAGTGCGAATTAAGCGTTTGGCATGTTTTTCGCTAACATTTTTGCTGGACTTGCCCAATGACACGAAGGGGAACCACATGGCCAAGGAATCAGTCAAGCGTCGCCGGGGTGACCGCTACGACGCCAGCTTCATCCCCGGTCCGCACGACATAACAGGCATCATGCCCTTTCTGATGCGCGGGCGTAACGAATCGGTGGCCTACATCCCGATAGACATCAATGCTGAGCCACTGTTGGCCTACGTCGCAAAAAGCAAGGGAACCGACAAAGAGGTGACGATGTTCCAGGCCGTCATGTTGGCCTTCACCAAGACACTTCGCGATCGTCCCTCGCTGAACCGTTACATCATCGGGCGCCGCATGTACCAGCGCCGGAACGTCGTCTTCTCGTTCATCGCCCGCCGCCAGATGACCGATGAGGCCTCTGAGACGAACGTGCTTGTCAGCATCAAGCCGACCGATGATCGGGCCACCATCATCGCGAAGCTGAAGGGCGAGATCAAGGTTGCCAAGTCGGACGAGCAAAAGCAGGATGACAAGGTGATAGCGGCGTTCATGCACCTGCCGCGGTGGATGCTGCGCATCGCCGTCGGGGTGCTCAGCCTCTGGGATTTTTTCGTTGACACGCCAGGGTTCCTGCGCGGCGTCGACCCGCTGCGCTGCAGCATCTACGTGGCCAATCTCGGCAGCGTCGGTCTCAACGCCGCACCATTCCATCACCTCTACGAATGGGGCACATGCTCGATGTTTGTGGTTATCGGCAAACTCGGCCCCCAGGTCGTCGTCGGTGAGGACGGCCAGCCGGCCGTCCGTCAGATCTTGCCGCTACGCGTCACCTTCGATGAGCGCATCGCCGACGGTTTCTACGACGCTCGCGCCCTGGAAGTGGTCGAGACCTACCTGGCTGACCCGTCTTTGCTCGATGACTAGGCGGAAAGCCGGCGCACCCACTGGGTGAAGGCCTGCGCGAAGGTAGTCAAGAAGCCTTGCACGCCCTCGTCCGTCAAGACACCGTCGCTGAGCGCGTTGACGATGTTGCCGACGTAGGCCTCGGGCTGCTGCATGAGAGCGATGTCAAGGAACGTGGCCACCTGGCGCAGGTGATGGTTGGCCCCGAAAGCGCCGATCGCCCCAGGGGAGACGCTGATGACGGCGCCCGGCTTGCCGGCCCAAACGCTGGCACCGTAGGGGCGCGAACCGACGTCCAAAGCGTTCTTCAGCACGCCCGGCATCGAGCGGTTGTATTCCGGGGTGACGAACAAGACGGCGTCCAGCGGGGCCACGTCAGCCCGGAATCGCGTCCACGCGGCGGGCGTGGCGTCGCCGGCGTCGAGGTCTTGGTTGTAAATCGGCAGATCCGATATGTCAATGAAAAAGACATCGAAGGCCTCGCTCAGCTGGGTAGCCACATACTGCGCGACCGCCTTGCTGAATGAACCTTGACGAAGACTTCCGACGATGACCCCCACCTGTTGCTTGCTCATGCTTGTCCTTTCTTGAGACAGACAAAAGCTGGAACGCCAGGCAGCAGTTGTTTCATTCCTCAAAGTTTTTTCACGATGTCATTGAAAATCGCCGCCAGGATGCCGGCGGTGTTCGTCTCGCTGTGAGACAGGACCGTGACGGTAGCCTGACGGTCTGGTATGACGACGCAGTGCTGGCCATATTTTCCGTCAGCCCGGTAGCTGCCGGGCCAGCGGTTCAACCACACCTGATAGCCGTAGCCGGCGTTCCACTCGTCCCCCTCGAAATGCCCGGCAGGCGGGACCACATCGGTGTGCATCGCCTCGACATAGGACGCCGGCACTAACTGACGGTCGTCCCAGGCTCCGTTCTGCAGCAGCAGACGGCCCAGCTTGGCGAATTCGGCCAGCGTCAGCTGCAGGCCGTAGCAGCCGAAACTGTGGCCTTGGGGGCAGGCGTTCCACCAGGGGTTGACGATGCCCAGCGGATCGAACAGCCGCGGCATCAGGTAGTCGCGCAGCACCAAACCGCTGGTCTTCTCAACCAGCCGGGAAAGCATGTAGGTCGAGCCGTTGGCGTAGAAGAAATGGCTGGCCGGCGGGGTGTCTTGCGGGGCCCGGAGGTAGAGATCGGCCCAGTCGGCGTGCTCGATCTCGTCCATGGTCGCCTCGGGAAGCTCCTCGAAGTCCTTGCCGGAGCGCATCTGCAACAAGTCCACCACGCGTATCGCCTCACTGCCCGGCGCGGCCACGTCGGCATATTCGGGGAAGAACCCGAGCAACGGGTCGTTGAGCGCCAGCCGTCCTTCCGCGGCGCACATGCCGATGGCCAGCGAGGTGTACGTCTTGGAGGCCGACCAAAGCTCGGCGCGGTCATCGGCCTGGAAGTAGTGCGCCACCTCGCCGGCGTCTTTTTGGTAGACGTGCACGCCATTGACGCCGAGGTTGCGCTCCAGGCAGGTCAGCCGGAAATCGGTCAGAAGCGATGAATCAAGCATGTCAGACCTGCTTCTGGAACCAGGCGATGTTGTCATCGGGGATCTTGGAGACCTCCGGCGACGGTTGCAGCGCCCGCGTCGCCCGCCCGGCCAGTTTGGCAATGACCGAGGTGACCGGCTTGACCAGCGGAAGCTGACGTCCGATCGATTGCAGCACCAGGTCGGTGTACAGCGTCAGCGTCTGGGCGGCCGTCAAGAAGTCCCAGCACACCAGGATTTCCGACGCCACGCCAAAGGGGACGGACGCGGGGATGAAGCCGCGGCAGTATTCGACGGCCCACACGCCGTCGGTGAAGTTCATGGCCCGGGCCTGGCCGGGGCCGACGTAAACGCGGTCACCGGGCTTGTAGACGCGCTGGGAGAACTCGCCTTCGGCGTAGTAGTGCATTTCGCCGTCGATCACCGTGTCCCAAAAACCGGCGAAGTGACGCCCCGAGTGACCTTCGGAGCCGATCGGTGTGCCCCAAATCATGATGTATTCGGTGGGGGAGGCGTAATACAGCTTCATCTGGATCATGGCGCCACCCGCGATCGAATAGATCCACGGCTGATCGAAGTCGAGCACGCCGGGGTAACGCCTGTCGAGTTCGCGGGCAAAGACGTCGAACATCTGGGGCTTGGGCAGGCCGAGGCAGGCCTGGGCGCACTCGTCGACCACTTCTTGCGAAAATACCGGCATATCAGTTCTCCTTAGCGATAAGGTCCAAACATCTTGTCCATCGAGGTGCCGAGGGTCTTGACGGCCCGGGCTCTCGTCATCAGACCCAAGGTAGCGTACCCGAGGCGGTTGATCAGGCCGGGGGCGACACTCGGACGTCGGCCCAACGAGCGCAGGGCGGCCGCCACCACCGGTCTGACGCCCATGACGGGTACCCGCCAGTCGGGCTTCGGGTGGTTGGCCAGCCAGCCCTCTGTGCGCGTCGCGCCCGCCAGCACCCCCAGCACGTCGACGCCATATGGCTTGAGCTCGTACCACAGCGACTCGGCAAGTATCAGGTTGAAGGCCTTGGTGGCCGCGTAGTTGGCGGAATAGGGCGTGCCGTGCTGGGCCGAGCCGGATGACATGAGGATGATGCCGCCGCGCTTCTTCTGCGCCATCAGCCCGCCGTAATGACGGGCCAGCAACGCCCCGGCCAGCGCGTTGACGCGCACCTGGTTGGCCAGATAGTCAGGTGAGGCCTGCAGGAACGGCCCGACGTCGGAGACCGCCGCATTGCTGACCAGCAGGGTGATGTCCAAGTCGGCGGTCAACCGCCCCAAGCGGGTGACGGACCCGTCGCGGCCCAGATCCAAGGCGATTGGGCGGGTCTTGACACCATACTGGCGCTCGATGGCGGCGCTTTGGGCGAGCAGGGCGTCCTCGTGGGACGCCACCATGACGATGCTCAGGCCGGAAGCGGCCAGCTGGCGGCAGAACTCAGCCCCCAGCCCCTTGGACGCACCGGTGACCAACGCCCAAAGGCCGTACCTGCCCGCAAACGAACTACTCATGTCGATCCAGCTTCGTAAATCAAGGTGACTTCGATGATAGCGATGGCCACAAGGAAGACGGTGCGGATGAACGAATTGCCGCGCCGGACGGCCATGGTGGAACCGATTGCCCCGCCCGTCAGATTACAGGCGGCCATGATGGCGCCGGTGGCCCAAAGAATGTGGCCCGAAGTGCCGAGCACAATCAGGGCGGCGACGTTGGTGGCCAGGTTGGCCAGCTTGGCCATGGCGGTGGCCCGCAAGAACTCGTAGCCCAGAAGGCTCACCAGTCCGATGACGAAAAAAACGCCGGTGCCAGGGCCGATCAGGCCGTCCCACACCCCGACCAGCCCGCCCAGCCCGATTGTCAGCAGCCAGTGGGGTGCCCCGTCATGCTTGAGGTGGGTGACCTGGCCGAGCTTGGGGTTGCGCCAGGTGTACAGCCCGATTCCGGCCACGACGACGATTGTGATGGGCAAGAACACGGCCCGCGAAAAGTACTGAATGAGGTGGGCGCCCAGGCTGGAACCGGCGAAGGCGGCCGCCACCATGACGAGCGTGGTTGGCCAGTCGATGCGCACTTTGCGCAGATAGACGCCGGACGCCATGGCGGTGCCGGCCACCGACGACAGCTTGTTGGTGCCCGAGACGGTGGCGACAGGTGTCGAGGCGGGCAGCCCGACCAGCAGGGCCGGCAACTGGATAAGGCCGCCGCCGCCGACGACCGAGTCGATCCAGCCGGCAACCAGCGCCGCCAGGCAAAGCAGCACCACGGTAGCCAGGGGCAAACCATCGATCACCGGGCCAGTTTATCGGGTGCGGGCTATTCTCGTGGTGGTGGTGTGGGGGGTAGTCGGTGGGTGCCTTGGGCGTCAACTTGGAATGTTTGTCCGGCGGGGGTTTCCCAGATGAATATGCCGGGGGCGGGTTGGGTTAGTTGCCAGCCGGCTAGGGTTTTTGCCCGGTGGTATCGCCTTGATAGGGGGCCCAGATTGGCGGGACGGGTTTGGCCGGGTTGTCCGGGCTGGAAAGGGATGGTGTGGTCGAGGTCGCAGTTGCGGGATTCGATTGATGACCAGGGTGCCACATCGTAGGGTTCACGTAGGATCATGTGTTCGCGGAGGCGGGTTGGGATCTCGTAACTGTCGACGGTTTCGCCTGCCCCGCCCACGTGGATCACGGGTGTTAGTTTGATGTTGGCGGCCTGGGTGACCTGTTTGACCTGGTCGACGAGCAGGGGCCCGATCTTTTCGGCTCGGGCTAGTTGGTCAGCGTCGTTGATGGTGTCGGCGTGGAAGTGGACATATACGTGGGCTTTGCGGGTGAACAGGGATGCTGCTTTGCCGCAACCGTTGGGCATGGGGGTGCCGACGAGTTGGATGACGGCGGCGGGGTTGGCCAACATGCCTAGGGCTTTTGCGCGTCGTTCGTCTTGGTCACTGTCGTCGTCTTGGCCGGCCAGCAGGGCGGCTACCTGGTTGATGGTGGCGTCCAGGCAGATCGCGTCGGCCCGGTCGAGGCGGGCTGAAACCCACCCGATGAGCGGGTCGAGCCGGTCAGCGCCGGTGTAGACGTGGCGCGGGTGGAGTTTCGCTACGCGGCGGGTGCCGTCCGGGTCGGCCTTTTTGACGGCGGCGTCGGCCAGGCGCAGCAGGCGGGCCGGGCCGACCAGGCCCAGCGACGGCCCGACCTGGATGTCGACCAGTTGACACAGTTGCGGCCGTAATCCTTCGCAGGCGGAGACGACTTTGCGGGCCTGCCATAGCGGTGCCCGCCCGGAGGTGACGGCCGCCCAGCATCTGGGCATGTCCTTGACCAGCCTGGCGATGTCGCCAACCTGGTAGCGGGCCGAGGCTTCCGAGCAGCTGTTCGCGCAGGCCAGCTCCAACACCAAATCCTCACCATATGACACCCCGTCGATTTCGCCTGCCCCGAACACGTCCGCGCCGAGCGGCACCGGGAACTCGTCTGGCCAGCGGTATGCCTGGATCGCTTCGGCCGTCAGCCGGGCTGCTTCCGCCTGCAGCGACCGGATTTCGCACAGCTTTGATTCCAGGTTGGACATGGCGTTTTGCGCCTGTATCCGCCACTGGTCAACACTATCGAACATGTGTTCGAGTCTACCACTCCCGGGCATCCCCTTCCACCCGAAGCGCCCAAACAACAGCCCTGTGACAAGGTGTTATGCATCAATGCTGGAATAATGCCAAATTGTTACCCGGGCCACTCAGCCTTCCGAACGGTTGGACCAAACGTCGATCGGCGCTCTTTGATTGAGCCGTTTTCGCCGGGGAGCGAAAGCCCAGCAAATACGTCACCGGTGAGCATCGGCCGATTGGGTGAGACCTCGTTTCCGCGGGCACGGTAAAGGCTGCCCCAGTTGGGGAGCCCATTAACGTGCGGTGATTCGAGGTTTTTACTCAAAGCATCAATCCTTCATCCGAATGGATCGACGACCGTCGCCGGCCTCGAAAACCTCGAAGTCCGAGCGATAGCGCTTGCGCCAGTCGGGATCAAACTGTCAGCGAAAGACCTGATGTTGGGACCATCGCATACCTCAACCAAATGAGCTGTGACAAGGCAAAATGAACATTGTTGTATGCTGATTGCATACGTTGAGGCTGACGCGCTGATTCGTCAGGATCGTGAGAGGTCGGAGGTGGCACAAAAATGAGGTTCATTTCGACGCGCGGCGGCCAGCCGCAGGCCTTTTCCGACGTGCTGCTGGAGGGCCTGGCGGCCGACGGCGGGCTTTACGTGCCGGGCGAGTACCCGCAGGTCAGCGCCGCCGATCTGCGGGCTTGGCGCGGCGTCCTGGCCGACGAGGGCTACGCCGGACTGGCCTACCGCGTGCTGAAACTGTTCATCGACGACCCCGACCTGCGCAGCCTTTGCGACGCCGCCTACAGCGAAGCCAACTTCGGCGAGGCGGTGGTTGCGCCCGTCAGCCAGGTAGACGACGACCTGTACCTGGCGCACCTCAGCAACGGCCCGACCGCCGCCTTCAAAGACATGGCGATGCAACTGCTGGGGCGCCTGTTCGAGCACGAGCTGGCCCGTCGGGGCACGACGCTCAATGTGCTGGGCGCCACCTCCGGCGACACGGGCAGCGCCGCTGAATATGCCATGCTGGGCAGGGCCGGAATCACCGTCGCAATGCTCACCCCGGCCGGGCGGATGAGCGACTTCCAGCAGGCCCAGATGTACTCGATCGACGACCCGGCCATCGCCAACATTGCCGTCGACGGTGTCTTCGACGAGTGCCAAGATCTCGTCAAGGCGGTCAACATGGACGCCGAATTCAAGGCGACACATCGCATCGGGGCCGTCAACTCGATCAACGTGGCGCGGCTGCTGGCCCAGGTGGTGTACGCCTTTGCCGCCTATCTGCAGGCGTCCGCGGATGAGACCACCCCCATCGGCTTCGCCGTCCCGACAGGCAACTTCGGCGACATCATGTCGGCCTACGTCGCCAAGCGGATGGGCCTGCCGGTCGGCGATCTGATCCTGGCGACGAACGAAAACACGGTGTTGGCGGAGTTTTTCGCCACCGGCGCCTACCGGCCGCGCAGCGCCGCCGCGACCTACGCCACGTCCAGCCCGTCGATGGACATTTCGAAGGCGTCCAACCTGGAGCGCTTCATCTTCGATCTGGTGGAGCGCGACGCTTCGCGCACGACTGATCTGTTCGGTCGCCAGTTGGTTGCCAGCGGGCACTTCGACTTGAGCGGTGACCCTCGGTTCCAGGCGCAGCGCGACACCTTCGGCATCGTTGCGGGCACCAGCACTCACGGTGATCGCCTGGCGACGATCAAGGCGCTTTGGCAGGACCGCGGCGTGTTGATCGACCCGCACACCGCCGATGGCGTCCATGTCGCCAAGACGCTTCGGGCGTCCGGGACGATCAGCGGTCCCGTCATCGCCTACGAAACGGCCTTGCCCGTCAAGTTCGCCGCCACCATCAAGGAGGCGATCGGGCAGGCTCCACCAATCCCGCCGCGCTTCGCGGGCATCGAGGGGGCGCCCCGTCACGTCGTCCCCATGGCAGGCGACGCCGACGCGCTGAAAGCCTGGCTGGCGGATTGGCTGCCCGCCGATGCGGCGGTGAGAGTAGATTTCTAGCCATGGACGAGGACGAGCCCACAGGTGGTCCAACCCGCGGCAAGCTGACCATTTTCTTCGGTTACGCCGCCGGCGTCGGCAAGACCTACGCCATGCTCCAAGAGGCCCACGAGCAACTGGACCACGGCGTGGATGTCGTCGTCGGTTACGTCGAGCCGCACGCCCGCCCCGAGACGCTGAAGCTTCTTGCCGGCCTGCCCCAGATACCGGTCAAGAGGATTGAGTACCACGGAATTGAGCTCGCCGAGTTCGATTTGGACGCCGCGCTGGCGCGCTGCCCCCAGCTGATCATCGTCGACGAACTGGCGCACACCAATGCCGACGGCTGGCGCAACAAAAAGCGCTATCAGGACGTCGAGGAGCTTTTGCAGGCCGGCATCGACGTGTACACAACCGTCAATGTTCAGCACATCGAAAGCCTCAACGACGTGATCTCGGGCGCCACCAAGCAGAAGGTGCGCGAGACCGTCCCCGACTACATTTTCGATCGGGCCGACGCCATGAAGGTGGTCGACGTCGAGCCGGACGAGCTGCTGGCCCGCCTGGCCGAGGGAAAGATCTACCAACCGGAACGGGCCCAGGTGGCCACCGAAAACTTCTTTACCAGGGAAAACCTGCGGGTTCTGCGCGAATCGGCGCTGCGCGAGGCCGCCAGCCGTCTGACGCACGTCAATGAGGCCCGCCGTGTGCCGGAGCAGACGAATGCCAAACTGATGGTCTACATTGACGCGTCGGCCTCGGCCGCCAAGTGCATCCGCTGGACGGCCCGGGTGGCCGAAGCGATGTTGGTGCCCTGGGTGGCCGTCTACGTCGAGGAGAAAGACCAGGACCTGTTGGGCGCGGAGGAGCGCAAATTCAAGACGGACAACATCGCGTTGGCGCAGCGTCTGGGCGCCGAGGTTGTCACCCTGACCGGTGTTGACGTGCCGGAGGTTCTGGCCGAGTATGCCCGGGCCAGCGGCATCACCTCCGTCGTTGTGTCAAAGAACCACCAGCGCCCGTTCCGGTCAGATTTCGCCGACCACCTGCTGTCGCTGCTGCCCAGCATGGAGATTCACTTCATACCGGACGACGGACGCCCGATCCGTCCTTACCGGTTTGTTCCCGACGAGCCGTTCGCCTTCTCCTGGGCCTGCATCGCCAAGATGCTGGTGGCGCTGGCCGTCGCCACCGGGGTGTCGTATGGGTTGAGCGCGGCGAACCTCGGCGACCAGAACATCATCATGGTCTATATCCTGTCGGTGATTGTCATCTCGCGCATCACCACCGGATACATCTACGGCGGCATCGCCTCGCTTATCGCCGTGGTGGCATTCAACTTCTTCTTCGTCGACCCGGTATACACCTTCGGGGTCATCGCGCCCGGTTACCCGATCACAATGGCGATCATGCTGGGTATGGCCCTGCTGACCAGCGCTTTGACCGTCCGCGTGAAGCGTCAAGCCAGGCTGGCGGCCAAGCGGGAGCAGCGCACCCAGATTCTCTACGAGATAGGCAAGGCTCTGCTGGCGACGGAAGGACGGGAAAACATCGTCAAGGTCACCAACGACCACCTGGTGCGGTTGTTCGGACGGTCGGTGGTGTTCTACGACGACATGGCGAAACCGCCACACCTGCTGGGAGCCGCCGGTGAGCACCCCGACTTTCTGTTGAGCGATTCCGAAAAGGCCGTCGCCAACTGGTGCTTCGTCAACCAAAAAATGGCTGGGTCGGGCACGCCGACTCTGGCCGGCGCCGGGGCGATGTATTTTCCGGTGGTTTCCCGAGGCGTGTCGAGGGGCGTCATCGGCATCTCGTGCGAGCGAACCCGGCCCAGCACGTTCAGCCGGTTCTTCATTGAGACGATCATCACCCAGGTGGCGATGGCGCTCGAACGCCAGACGCTGGTCGACGGGCAGCAACTGGCGCTGCAGGCTCAGCGCCCGTAGCGACGCTCCCGCTTGGCATAGTCACGCAAGGCGCGGTAGAAGTCGACCCGCCGGAAATCGGGCCACAAGGCCTCGCAGAAGTAGAACTCCGAGTGGGCCGATTGCCACATCAGGAAGCCGGACAGGCGCTGCTCGCCGCTGGTTCTGATGATGAGATCCGGGTCGGGCTGGCCGGAGGTGTAAAGGTGCGCCTCGATCTGGTCGACCTCCAGGGTGTGTGCCACGTCGGCCAGGGTCAGCCCGCGCTCGGCGTCTTCGGCCAGAAGCGAGCGAACCGCGTCGCGCAGTTCTTGGCGCCCGCCGTAGGCGACGGCGACGTTGACATGCATCGGGGAGGCTTGATTCGACAAGGTTTCGGCGCGCCGCAGGCGTTCCGCGGTGTTGTCGGGCAGAAATTCCAGCGCCCCGACCAGCCGCACCGGGTAGCGGGCGGCCAGGTCTTCCACCAGGTGGGAGATGACCTCGCACAGGGGCCCCAGTTCCTCGTCACTGCGCTCGAGGTTGTCGGTGCTGAGCACCCAGAGCGTCACCAGCGGGATGTGCAGTTCCGAGCACCAGTCACAGAACTCCCGCAGCTTGGCGGCCCCAGCCCGGTAGCCGGCCACCAGCGGCTCGTCCGGCGCATTGGCCCGGGCCCAGCGCCGGTTGCCGTCCGCCAAGACGGCGACATGGCGCGGCAGGGTCTCCGGCGCCAACCCGCCGCGAAGGCGACGCTCGTACGCCGAATAGAGCATCTTGGGCGGTTTGACGGGCATGACATCAAGTTTACGGCTCAAACCAACTTTCCTGGGGCCTTGTCGGGTTAGGTTAGGCTTGAGCAATGAACAGGTTGGCGCTCGACATCATCCTGATTTTCGTGTTCCTCATCATCGGCGGGGTTTTCTCGGCGGCTGAGATGGCGCTGGTGTCATTGCGGGAACCCCAGGTCAAGGCGCTATCGGGCCGTGGCAAGCGCGGACGGGCCATCGCCGACCTGGCGCACAACCCCAATCGCTTTCTGTCGGCCGTCCAAATCGGGGTGACGCTGGCGGGGTTCCTCTCGGCCTCCTTTGGGGCCGCGACGTTGACCCGCGACTACATGAGCCCCTGGCTGGCCAGCTGGGGCATGAGTGTGACCGCGGCGGATCTGATCTCGCTGGTGCTCATCACGCTGGTGATTTCGTTCTTCTCGATCGTCCTTTCCGAGTTGACGGCCAAACGGCTGGCCATGCAGCACCCCGAGTCGTTTGCGCTGGTGCTGTCGCCGCTGGTGAATGGCGTCGTCCGCCTGTTCCGTCCGGTCATCTGGTTGATGGGGGTGTGTACCAACGCGCTGGTGCGCCTTCTCGGCGGCGACCCGAATGCGGGCAAGGAGCAGGTCAGCGACGACGAGCTGCGCTCAATGGTGACCAGCTCGGAAACCCTTGGTGACGAGGAGCGTCACATCGTCTCGGACGTCTTTGACGCCGGCAGCCGAAGCTTGCGCGAGGTGATGGTGCCGCGAACCGAGGCGCACTTCCTGGACGCGGGCACGCCGGCCGTCAAGGCGCTGCGCGAGATCAAGGACGCCCCCTATTCGCGCTATCCGGTGATCGACGGCTCACCCGACCAGGTGATTGGCTTTCTGCATGTGCGCGACCTGGCAGACCTTGAGGATGACCTGCGAAGCGTGCCGATCAGCCGGCTTGTCCGTCCCGTCGTCACCTTGCCGGAGACGGTGCGGGTGCTGCGCGCCCTGTCGGACATGAGACGGGCCCATGCGCACTTGGCGATCGTCGTTGACGAGTATGGCGGCACGGCGGGCATCGTCACGCTGGAAGACCTGGTGGAGGAACTGATCGGCGAAATCACCGACGAATACGATCTGCCGGCTGACCCGATTTGGCGTCCCGGCACCGGTCAACTGGACGGCTTGACCACCATTGAGGAGTTTGCCGAGCGCACAGGCTACGTGGTGCCGCAGGGTCCTTATGACACACTGGCCGGCTATTTCATGGCCCAATTGGGTGCCGTGGCTAAGGTTGGCGACGCCATCACGGTCCGTCTGGGTGCCGCCGATGGCACCGATGATGGCATCACCGTCGTTTTGCGGGTCGAGGCATTGGACGGACGCCGCATCGAGCGAATCAGCGTATCTGCCAACGAGGAGGCCAAATCATGACGGGAGCATTGATCACGGCAGCGGTGGACGGCTCGTCCCTGTCCAACCCGGGTCCGGCAGGCTGGGCTTGGTATGTGGACGACGGTTGCTGGGCGGCCGGCGGATGGCCGTCGGCGACAAACAACCGGGGCGAGTTGATGGGGCTTCTGGCGTTGCTGCGGGCGACGGCGTCAGCCGGGCTCGCCGCGCGGCCCCTGCGAGTGCTGGCCGACAGCCAATACGTCATCAACTCCGTCACCACGTGGATGCCGGGGTGGAAGCGGCGCGGCTGGCGCAAGGGCGACGGCAAACCCGTCCTCAATTCCGATCTGATGCGAGCACTCGACGAGGCCCTGGCGGGCCGTCCGGTGACGTTCGAATGGGTCAAAGGACACGCCGGGCATCCGCTGAACGAGGCCGCCGACGAGCATGCCCGCGCTGCCGCGACGGCCTACCAGGCGGGCACGACGCCCGCCTCAGGCCCGGGGTTCGACGGGGTGACGGGTGCCGAAACCGCGGTGGCGGCGAGAACTTTCGGCCCGGTACCGCCGGCGCAGAGCAGCCTTTTCTGAAACGCTCTTGTTGATACCCCCCTGGGCATTTTTGCTCGTCAGAATAGGTTAAGCTTTGGGCATAACCCCAAGTGAACCCGCGGTGTTTACCGAACTTGGCAAGTGTGGTACGTTAGCCACATCCGCCAAAGTGGCGGCCGAATAACAGTGAGGTTTCCACATGACGCGCATTGTCGTCTTAGGAGCAGGAATTGCCGGGCACACGGCTGCGCTCCACCTTAAGAGGAGGCTGGGCAGTGCCCACGACGTTATCGTTGTGTCGCCCAACTCGAAATGGAATTGGATCCCATCGAACATCTGGGTCGGCGTCGGCAAG
>WRFI01000011.1 GCA_009778875.1 Propionibacteriaceae bacterium
CAGGTGCTGGTGGAAGAGTCGGTCATCGGCTGGAAAGAATACGAACTGGAGGTGATGCGCGACCGGGCGGACAACGTCGTCATCGTCTGCAGCATCGAAAACCTCGACCCGATGGGTGTTCACACCGGCGATTCGATCACCGTCGCACCGGCGTTGACGCTGACCGACCGCGAGTACCAGCGGATGCGCGATGTGGCCATCGAAATCATTCGCGCCGTCGGCGTCGACACTGGCGGCTGCAACATCCAGTTCGCGGTCAACCCGCTAAACGGTCGCCTGATCGTGATCGAGATGAACCCCCGCGTGTCGCGCTCCAGCGCGTTGGCGTCCAAGGCGACGGGCTTCCCGATCGCCAAGATCGCCGCCAAGGTGGCGGTCGGCTACACGTTGGACGAGATTCCCAACGACATCACCGGTGAGACACCGGCCAGCTTCGAGCCCACACTGGACTACGTCGTCGTCAAGGCGCCGCGCTTCGCCTTCGAGAAGTTCACCGCCGCCGACGACACGCTGACCACGCATATGCAGTCGGTCGGGGAGGCAATGGCCATCGGGCGCAACTTCGCCGAGGCCCTCGGCAAAGCGCTGCGATCATTGGAAGACCCGTCGGCGCGATTCGACTTTCCCGCCACACCCGGCGACCCGGTGGCCCTCTTGGCGAAGGCGGCCCGTCCCCAGGCCTACCGATTGCGCCTGGTCATGGAGGCGCTGTGGGCCGGTGCCAGCATTGAGCAGGCCCAGGCGGCCACCGGCATCGACCCGTGGTTCCTCGACCAGCTGAGGCTGATCCTGGACGTCGCCCGGCAGGTCAAGTCGGCCCAACTGTTGGATGCGACGGTGCTGCGCCAGGCCAAGCGCTACGGCCTGTCGGATCGCCAGGTCGGCCAGTTGCGGGGTATCACGGAGGCGGGAGTGCGCCAGTACCGGCACAACCTGGGCGTTCGTCCCGTTTTCAAGACGGTCGACACCTGCGCAGCCGAGTTCGCCGCCCGCACGCCCTACATGTATTCGACCTACGAGGCGACAACCGAGGTGGCGCCGCGCACCAAGCCGGCCATCCTGATTCTTGGCTCCGGGCCGAATCGCATCGGGCAGGGCATCGAGTTCGACTATTCCTGCGTCCATGCCGCCATGGCCTTGAGCGAGGCCGGCTACGAGTCAGTGATGGTCAACTGCAATCCGGAGACTGTCTCAACCGACTACGACACCTCGGATCGGTTGTATTTCGAGCCGCTGACCCTCGAAGACGTGCTGGAGGTCTACGAGGCCGAATGTGCCGCCGGACCGGTGGAGGGGGTGTTCGTCCAGCTGGGCGGGCAGACGCCTCTGCGGCTGGCGCAAGGCTTGAAGGACGCCGGCGTCAAGATCATCGGCACCAGCCCCGAGGCCATCGACCTGGCCGAGGAACGCGGTGCCTTCGGCCAGGTGCTGGCCAAGGCCAACTTGGCGTCGCCGCGTCACGGCATGGCCGAATCCTTCGAGCAGGCCCGGGCGATCGCCGCCGACATCGGCTACCCGGTGCTGGCGCGCCCCAGCTACGTGCTGGGCGGGCGCGGCATGGAGATCGTCGAGGACGACGAGGCGCTGCGCACCTACATCGAGGCCTCCACACTGATCAGCCACGAACGACCCGTCTTGATTGATCGTTTCTTGGACGACGCCGTGGAGCTGGACGTCGACGCACTGTTCGACGGTGAGGAACTTTACGTCGGTGGCGTCATGGAGCACATCGAGGAGGCGGGCGTCCATTCGGGCGACTCGGCCTGCTCCCTGCCGCCCCTGACCCTTGGTGTCGAGGTGATCGACGAGTTGCGCCGGGCCACCCGGGCGGTCGCCGAGGGGGTGGGTGTGCGCGGCCTGATCAACATCCAGTACGCCCTTGTCGGCGACCAGGTTTACGTCCTGGAGGCCAACCCAAGGGCGTCGCGCACGGTGCCATTCGTGTCGAAGGCCACCAACACGCAACTGGCCAAGGCGGCCGCATTGATCATGGCCGGGCAGTCGATCGCCCAACTGCGGCAGTCCGGCAAGCTGCGTCGCCGCGGCGACGGTGCCGATCTGGTTCCCGGCCTGCCGATCTGCGTGAAGGAGGCCGTCCTGCCGTCAAATCGGTTCCGCAACGCCCAGGGTCGTTTGGTGGACGAGGTGCTGGGACCGGAAATGCGCTCGACCGGCGAGGTCATGGGCATTGACACCACCTTCGAGGTGGCCTTCGCCAAGACGCAGATCGGCGTCTACGGCAGTTGGCCGACCGGGGGTAATGCCTTCGTGTCGGTGGCCAATCGCGACAAGCGGCACGCCATTTTTGCGCTGAAACGCCTGGCCGAGCTCGGCTTCACGCTTTGGGCGACGCAAGGCACCGCCAGCATGCTGTCGCTGCACGGGCTGGACATCAAGCTCGTCCGCAAGGTGTCGGATGATTCGCACACCAAGGACGAAATGCCCGACGCGCCGCAACTGATCGCTTCGGGACGTCTCGATCTGATCATCAACACCCCAAGCGGCCACACCGCCCAAGGGTCGCCCCGGGCGGACGGCAACCTGATCCGCGCAACTGCCAACACCCTCGGCGTGCCGGTCATCACGACCGTGCAGGGCCTGGAGGCGGCCGTGGCGGCCATCGCCGCGCTGCAGGAGCGTCCGCTGGCCGTCAAGCCGCTGCAAGCCTGGGCAGCAATTATCGATCAGGCCACCCGATGACCACATGGGACGAAGCCAGCACCAGGGTGCTGCTGCGGGCTTACACCCGCCTGCTGCGCCCGGTGCTGTACCAGGTGGACGCTGAGACCATTCACAAGGCCACGATCGCCGTGCTGGGCGCCCTGCCCGGGCCGGCTTTGGCTTTGCTGCGGGGCATCGTCGGGGCGGCTCGGTCACCCGTCACGGTGGCGGGCATCGACTTTCCCGGGCGGGTCGGCCTGGCGGCCGGGCAAGACAAGGACGGGACGGCGGCGCGGGCCTGGGCCAGCCTGGGCTTCGGGTTCGCCGAGCTGGGCACCGTCACGGCCCAGGCCCAACCGGGTAACCCGGCCCCGCGGCTTTTCCGGGTGCCCGAACTGGGCGCGTTCATCAACCGGATGGGTTTCAACAACGCCGGAGCGCTGGCTCTCGCCGCCAGGCTGGAGGCTCTCGGCGTGCAGCGGGGCAACGGTCGGCTGGGGCTGCCGATCGGTATTTCACTTGGCAAAACGAAGATTGTGCCGGTGGAAGAGGCCGTCGATGACTACCTGGCCTCGCTCGATGCCGTCGCGCATGTGGCCGACTACATCGCCGTCAACGTGTCCAGCCCGAACACCCCCGGGCTGCGAGATCTTCAGGCGGGCGACGAACTGGCGCGGCTGACCGAAGCCCTCACGCGCCGGGCGGCGCAGTTGGCCGCCCGCCCGGTGCCGATTTTCGTCAAGATCGCGCCCGACCTAAGCGACGACGAACTGCTTGACGTTGTGTCGGTGTGTGAGGCGACCGGCATCGCCGGGCTCATCGCCGTCAACACAACCACCTGGCGCCCGCCGAATACCGACTCCACCGCCCAGGTGTTGTCGGAGACCGGTGGGCTGTCCGGCGCGCCGCTTTCAGCCCGGGCCTTGGAGGTCGTGCGTGGCCTGCACTCGGCGACAAACTTGCCGCTGATTGCCTCGGGCGGCGTGATGACGCCGGGGGACGCCCAGGCTCTGTTCGACGCGGGCGCCGTGCTGGTGCAGGTGCTCTCGGGTTTCATCTATTCCGGTCCCGCCCTGACGCGGGGCATCAACCGTTTGACCGTCCCTGATCGGAGGCGCCGTGCGTGACCCGTTTGCGAACCGTTTGGATGCCGTGACAGCCGCCCGGGGCAGACTGTGCGTCGGCGTCGACCCCCACCCGGCGTCTGTGGCCGCCTGGGGCTTGCCGGATGACATCGGCGGGCTGGAAAAGTTCAGCCGAGGCTTGGTGGCAGCGCTGGCTGACGACGTGGCCTGCTTCAAACCGCAGTCGGCCTTCTTCGAGGCTTTCGGACCCGCCGGGCTGACGGTGTTGGCCGCCGTCCTGGCTGACATCGCCGAGGCCGGTGCCATCTCGATCCTTGACGTCAAGCGGGGTGACATCGGCTCAACCATGGACGCCTACGCCCGCGCCTATCTGGGCGACGGTGCCGCCCTGGCCGCCGATGCCATCACGCTCAGCCCATTTCAGGGCTTCAACTCGCTTTCACCGGCGGTCGATTTGGCAAGATCTACCGGGCGCGGCGTGTTCGTCCTTGTCAGGACCTCAAATCCCGAGGGTGAGGCGGTGCAGTTGGCGACGGCCCACATCGGCCAAGCCCAGCCGCCGAGTGTCGGTAGTCTCATCGCCAGCCAGGCTGGCGAGGCCAACCAGGTGGCCGGTACATCGCTGGTCGGCCTGGTGATCGGCGCAACGCTGGACGTGATCGACATCAGCCTGCAAGGCTTCGACGGCTGGATTCTGGCGCCGGGAATTGGCGCCCAAGGTGGTACCATGAACCATCTGAAAGAGCTGTTCGACGGGCACCCAACCGCTTGGCGTAGAGTGCTTCCGACGGCCGCTCGATCGGTGGCGGAAGCCGGGCCCGAGGCAGAGTCTTTAAAAAAAGCTGTCCATTCGCTTCTGCAATGGCCAGTCTTCTAGTATATTTAGGTGGTTGTCGGCTAACGCCGAGTACGTCAAGAGAAAGTGACCAGTCGTGGCAATTCCGAAACTGTCCGAACAAGAGTTGCAGGCGGCGCGCAAAGCCGCTACCGAGGCTCGTCGTACCCGAGCACTGTTCAAAGACCGTCTGCGCGCCGGTGAGTTGAGCATTGGTGAGGCACTCGACCAGGCTTCCAAGAACGATGTCCTGGCCCACATCAAGGTGATCGACCTGCTGAAGACGCAGCGCCGTATCGGCCAGATCCGGGCCGAAGAGATCATGGGCAAGCTGTCGATCGCGCCGACGCGCCGTCTGCGCGGCCTGGGCAAGCACCAGGTCGACGGCATCATCGAGGAATTCCGCTGAGCCCCAAGCCCGGCCAAGGCCAACTGGTTGTCATTGCGGGCCCAAGCGGCGTCGGCAAGGGCACCGTGGTGGCTGGGTTGCGCGCCCGGTTCCCGGAGTTGCAATTGTCGGTGTCCGCGACCACCCGTCCGCCTCGGGCGGGCGAGGTTGACGGCATCAGCTATCACTTCGTCACCGATGAGCAATTCGACGCGCTGGTCGCCGCCGATGGGCTGCTGGAATGGGCCAAATACGCCGGCACACGGTACGGCACGCCCCGTCAGCCGGTGCTTGACGCCCTGGCCAAGGGCCAGACCATGCTGCTGGAGATTGACCTGGCGGGGGCCCGCCAAATCCGTGCCAGCTTCCCTGACGCACGGCAGGTGTTCATCGCTCCGCCGTCCTGGCACGAACTGGAGCGCCGCCTGCGAGACCGCGGTGCCGAAAGTGAGGCGCAAATGGCCGACCGTCTGGCCCGCGCCAAGGACGAACTGGCGGCTGAGGGCGAGTTTGACGCCGTAATTGTCAACGGCGAGGTCAGTGAAGCGGTCGATGAACTGGTAGAATTGCTCGGTCTGGGAGGCCGCACACCCAATACGAAAGGCAACTTGTGAGCACACAAACCGAGGGCATCACCAATCCGCCCATCGACGACCTGTTGGAGCACGTCGATTCCAAGTACCGTCTGGTGCTTTTCGCCGCCAAGCGGGCCCGCCAGATCAACGCCTACTACGCCCAATTGGGCGAAGGGCTGCTGGAGAACGTCGGCCCGCTGGTCGAGAGCGTCCCGCAGGAAAAGCCCTTGTCGATCGCGCTGCGTGAGATCAACGAGGGTTTGCTGATGTGCGAGGAGGTCGACCCTGATGCGCCGCTGCCGACCACGCTGCACGCGGTCGCAGACCCCCAGTTCAGCTTTGGCGACGACACCTTCGGCGATCTAGGCGAGGACTTGGTGTAGCTCGTGTTCACGTCCGAGTCCGTCACCGAGGGGCACCCGGATAAGGTCGCTGACGCGATCTCGGATGCCGTCCTCGACGCCATGTTGCGCGACGATCCAAAGTCGCATTGCGCCATTGAGACCATCGTTGCCAACGGCGTGGTCCTGGTGGCGGGCGAGGCCACGACCGAATCCTACGTCGATGTGGCCACACTCGTGCGCCAGACGCTGATCGGCATCGGCTACGACGACCCGCGGCGCGGCCTTGACGGCGGCTCCTGTGGCGTTCTGGTGGCGCTCAACAACCAGTCGCCGGACATCGCCATGGGGGTCAGCGCGTCCTGGGAGTCCCGTCACGGCCAGGTGGTCGACGATTTCGACCGTCAGGGTGCCGGCGACCAGGGTCTGATGTTCGGTTTCGCCTGCGACGAGACGCCGGCGCTCATGCCGCTGCCGATTGACCTCGCGCACCGGCTGTCGGAGCGGCTGTCGGCAGTGCGCCGTGACGGGGTTTTGGCCTATCTGCGCCCGGACGGCAAGACGCAGGTGACGATCGACTATGACGACGAGATGCGTCCGCGGGCGGTCGACACCATCGTCGTGTCGGCCCAGCACGACGATGACATCGCCTTCGAACAGATCGAAAATGACCTGCGACGCGAGGTCGTCGCACCGGTGCTGGCCCGCTATGACGTGGACGGGTCGCACGCGAACCTGCTCGTCAACCCGACGGGGCGGTTCGTCATCGGTGGGCCGCTGGCCGACTCCGGCCTGACCGGCCGCAAGATCATCGTTGACACCTATGGGGGCATGGCCCGCCACGGCGGGGGAGCTTTTTCCGGCAAGGACCCGTCGAAGGTCGATCGTTCGGCGTCCTACGCCCTGCGCTGGGTCGCCAAGAACGTGGTGGCGGCGGGACTCGCGACTCGCTGCGAGGTGCAGGCCGCCTACGCGATCGGCCGGGCACACCCAGTCAGCCTGGACGTCAACACCTTCGGGACGGGAGTCGTGCCGGACTCGCGCATCGCCTTGGCGATCGGTGCGGTCTTCGACCTGCGCCCGGCGGCCATCATCGATTGTCTTGACCTGACCAAGCCCATCTACAGCCAAACCACCAACTACGGTCACTTCGGGCGGGACGGGTTCACCTGGGAGCGCACAGACCGCACTGACGCTCTGGCGGCGTCCATCTAGATCGCCACTGAAACGTGTCAGTCTCATCGGCTATCGTTTGATTCATGAGTGACGGCACAGCGCTGGCCAGGGTGGCCGTCGATCTGCCGCTGTCGCACCTCGATCGCTTTTTTGACTACACGGTGCCCGACGACATGGCGGCCAACGCCGTGGTCGGTGCCCGTGTGCGCGTCCGGTTTGCCGGGCGAGCCTGCAACGGCTTCATCGCTGAGCGGCCGACAAGCACCGAGGTGACGGGTCGGTTGTTGCCGCTGACGAAGGTTGTCTCGCCCGAGCCTGTGCTGCTGCCCGACCAGGTGAGGCTGATCCGGGCCGTGGCCGACCACTATGCCGGGACTTTTGCGGATGTGGCGCGCCTGGCCGTGGCGCCGCGACACGCGGCGACAGAAGCAAGCGCCGCGGCCGTCTGGCCGGCCCCGATGGTCGCGATGCCCCCAGGCGGACTGCGGGGGGTGCCGGCGGGGGAGTCGTGGTTGCGAGGGGTTGAGTCGGGCCGTCCGCTGCGTGGGTTTTGGGCCGTGACGCCGGGCTGGCGGGGTGACGACGACTGGCGGCGGGGCGTCGTCCAGGCCGTCCAGGCGGCGCTGCTGGGCGGCAAGGGGGCCATCGTGGTGGTGCCGGATGCGGCGGCCATGCAGGCTGGCTTCTCGGCCTTGTCCGCGGCACTCGGGGACGGGTGTGTCGCCCGTCTTCATGCGCAAATGGGTCCAGCCCGCCGCTACCACGACTATTTGGCCCTGTCGCGCGGTCAATCGCGAGTGGTGATCGGCACCCGGCCGGCGGTGTTCGCGCCGGTACGCGATCTGGGGCTCATCGTGTTGGTGGACGACGGCAGTGACGCCTACGCCGAGCCTCGCGCCCCCTACCCGCACACCCGAACCGTGGCAGCGCTGCGGGCGTCAGGCACCCCTGGCCAGGCTGACGGGTGCGCCTTGCTGCTGGCTGGGCCCGCCCGGAGCTGTGAGGCGCAGCGGTGGATCGAGCGAGGCTGGTTGGGTGTCATCGAGGACCAGCCGAAGCGCCGACGGGGCGGCTCGCCGGCCATGCGATCGGTGCCAGAGGCGGCCTCTGCCGCCCACCTTCCAGTTGAGGCGGCGCAGACCATCCGGGCTGGTCTTGTCGCCGGCCCGGTGCTGGTGCAGGTACCCCGGGCGGGCTATTTGGTGGCGCTGGCCTGCCAAAAGTGTCGCACGCCGGTGCGCTGCCCGGTCTGCAACGGGCCGGTGGCCGCTGAAAAGGGCGCGGACGGCGGTCGAAGGCTGGTGTGCCGCTGGTGTGGGCGGACGTCCGTCGGTTGGCGTTGTGCCACCTGCGGGGGCACGACGCTTCGCGCCCCGGTGGTCGGTTCCGGGCGCACCGCCGAAGAGCTGGGCCGGGCCTTCCCGGGATTCCGGGTCATCGACTCGTCCGGCGATCACATCGTCGAAACGGTGGGCGACCAACCGGCCCTCGTGGTGGCAACGCCAGGCGCCGAGCCGTTGCCGGCGGCGGGATATTCGGCGGCGGTCCTGCTGGACGCCGATCTCATGCTGAGCCGGGCTGACATGCGCGCCGGCGAGGAGGCCGTGCGTCGATGGCTGAATGCCGTCTCCTTGGTACGACCGGGGCAGCGGGGCGGGACGGTGTGCATTGTGGGGGACTCCCATGCCCCGGCTGTGCAAGCCGTCCTGCGCGTCGACGCGGCCGGCTTCGCGGCCCGAGAACTGGCCGAACGGGCGGCCGCCGGGTTGCCCCCGGCAACACTGTTCGTCGAGGCGAGCGGCGAGGGGGCCGCACTGGCCGATTTCGTGGGGGCGCTGGATTTGCCTGTGCCGGGCGACTGGTTTGGCCCGGTCGAACTGGTGTTAACCGATGGGCAGTTGCGTGGACGGATGCTGTGGCGATGCGACCTGGCGGACGGCCCGGCGCTTGTGGCAGCGATCAAGGCGGCGATGGCCAAGCGATCAGCCGCCAAGGCGGCTGGCGTGGTGCGGGTGCAGGTCGATCCGGACCAGATGGGCTAGATGACGCCGCGGGCCGCCAAACGTATCACAACGATGATCGCCGTGACTGTGATGATGATGGCCACCCGGAACCACCACTGCCACCAGAAGGGGTGATCGTTGCCGCCGGGCCACCAGATCGATGGCTTGTGCCCGCCGCCTGCGGCGGCGTCAACAACGCCGTCAGCGGGCGGGATCGGGCCGGTGAACACGTCCGCGGCGGTGGCGGCGGTGGTGCGCTCAGTCCAAGCGGAGCCGTCCCACCAGCGCAGCAGAGAGGAATCCGTTGAGTCGGGGTACCACCCGGAGGGGAAATTGGCCATGCCTCAACTCTAGTGGTGCGACCGGTAGACTGGCACCCAACGCCGCGCACCGTCTATGCCCGGCAGACAAAGGAGGACGAACCATGATCCGCACGCAAGATGCTGGAACTCTTCGCACCGGGGATATCGGGCGAACCGTCACGTTGGCCGGCTGGGTTGATGCCCGCCGGGATCACGGCGGGGTAGTCTTCATCGATCTGAGGGACGCCTCGGGCGTGTCGCAGTGCGTTTTCCGGGAGGACTTGGTCGAAAAGCTGGGTGCGCACAAGCTGCGTAACGAGTTTTGCGTCGCCGTCACCGGGCCGGTCGAGGCGCGCTCCGACGACACCGTCAACCCGAAGATGCCGACCGGGCAGGTTGAGGTGGGCGTCACGTCGCTGGCGATTCTCAACCCGTCCATACCGCTGCCGTTCCCCATCGAGGATCGGGTGACGGCCAGCGAGGACGTGCGCTTCAAGTACCGCTACCTCGACCTGCGCCGCCCGTCCCAGGCCCAAAACCTGCGGCTGCGCGCCAAGGTCAATCAGGTGCTGCGCCAAACCCTTGATGACCATGGGTTCATCGAGATCGAGACGCCGACGCTGACCCGCTCGACGCCCGGTGGCGCCCGCGACTTCTTGGTGCCGGCCCGGCTGAGCCCCGGCAACTGGTACGCCTTGCCGCAAAGCCCGCAACTGTTCAAGCAGCTGCTGATGGTGGCCGGCCTGGAGCGCTATTACCAGATCGCCCGCTGCTACCGGGACGAGGATTTCCGGGCCGACCGCCAGCCCGAGTTCACGCAGTTGGATGTGGAGATGAGCTTCTGCACCCGCGATGACGTCATCGCCGTCGCGGAAGAGTTCACCAAGGCCATGTGGGCGTTGATCGGCTACGAGTTGCCCACCCCGCTGCCGCGCATCACGTGGCACGAGGCGATGGACCGGTACGGCTCGGATAAACCAGACCTGCGGCTGGGCGTCGAGCTGACCGAACTGACGCAGTTCTTCAAGGACACGCCGTTCCGCGTCTTCCAGGCACCCTATGTCGGGTGTGTCGTGCAGCCGGGCGGGGGGTCGACGCCGCGGCGCCAGTTCGACGCCTGGCAGGAATGGGCCAAGCAACGGGGCGCCAAGGGCCTGGCTTACGTCACTGTGGGCGACGACGGCGAGCTCGGCGGACCGGTCGCCAAGAACATCTCGGACACTGAGCGGGCGGGGCTGGCTGAGGCCGCCGGTGCCAAACCGGGGGACGCCATCTTCTTCGCTGCCGGCTCGCGGACGTCGTCCCAGGAGTTGCTCGGGGCAGCCCGGCTGGAGATCGGCGAGCGCGACGCCCTGATCGACCACGACGCCTGGGCGTTCTGCTGGGTTGTCGACGCGCCGCTGTTCAAGTCGGCCGCGCAGGCTGCCGCCGAGGGCGACGTGACGGTTGGCGGCGGTGCCTGGACGGCCGTCCACCACGCCTTCACGAGCCCGACGCCGGAATCGATGGGAACCTTTGACACGGACCCCGAACACGCTTTGGCCGACGCCTACGACATCGTCTGCAACGGCAATGAGATCGGCGGCGGTTCGATCCGCATACACCGCCGCGATGTCCAGGAACGGGTCTTCAAAGTCATGGGGTTGTCAGCCGAGCAGGCGGAAGCCCAGTTCGGGTTCCTGCTCGACGCCTTCCAGTTCGGAGCGCCGCCGCACGGCGGCATCGCGTTGGGCCTGGACCGGGTTGTCATGCTTTTGACGGGCGCCAACTCGATTCGCGATGCCATCGCCTTCCCGAAGATTGGCAACGGTTTCGACCCGCTGACCGGTGCCCCGGCGTCTGTCACTGCGCAGCAGCGACGCGAAGCGGGTGTGGACTTCAAACCTGAGTCGAAGCCCACACCCGCCAAGTGATTGGACGCTTAGTCGGTCGATCCTAACGTGCGCAGGATGGCCTTGCGCTGGTTGGCCAGGCCGTCGGCCATCTCGTCGAGTTGATCCGGCGTGGCGGTGTCACTCGCCAGGCGGATCGTCGCGCCGAGGCGGCGGAATTCCTCCCACAGCGCGTGGCGCTGCTCGTGACCGGCTGGACCGCGTCCCATGGCATCGGCCCAGGGTTCCGTCAGCTTGGCCGCTTCGGCCCGTCCGGCGTCAGTCAGGGCATAAACCTTGCCGGCGTCACTTGGCTGCTCGGCGATCAGGCCTTCGTCCACCAGTTGCGCCAGGGCGGGGTAGAGGGCACCGGGGCTGGGTGTCCAGGCGCCGGCCGTCTTTTCCGCGACTGCGCCCATCAGCTGATAGCCGTTGCGCGGTTGCTCGGCGAGCAGGGCCAGGATAGATTCGCGAAGCTGGCCCCGGCGGGCACGGTGCCCGCCCATGCCGAACTCACGCGGGTCGAAGCCGCCCCCGCGCATCCGGACGTCCCCCAGTAACCGGCCGGCCTCACGCAGCTTGGCCCGGTGGGCCTCGCGGATCCATTCATGATCGTCTCGCCCGGGCATTGGGCCCCGGCGGCGGTCGCGGCCACCCCGGAAGGGACGCCCGTCATCAAAAGATGTGTCATCAAACTTAGACATGGTTGGTTCTCCTCTCTTTTTCGTAACCAACACCAGTAACGATATATCTATAGCACTATCGTTGTCAAGTCGGCGGCGTGTTGCCTTTGCTGGGCTAAGCTGAGGTCCATGAGCGAGGACCTGTTTGGCGCCACGCCCGCCCGGCGAGACGCGCTCACCGGGGTTCTGGGTGACGTCCCGGCGACGGCGCCGCTGGCCGTGCGGCTGCGCCCCCGAACGCTGGACGAACTGGTGGGGCAGCAGCACCTGCTGGGCAATGGCAGCCCGCTGCGCCGACTGGCGGAAGGGTCGGCGGCCATGTCGGTGTTCCTCTGGGGCCCGCCGGGGGTGGGCAAGACGTCCATCGCGGCCGTCGTCTCGCAGGCCACGCAGCGCCATTTCGTCGAGCTGTCGGCGGTCACGGCCGGGGTCAAGGACGTCCGTGAGGCGATCACGAAAGCCCGCCGCGACCTCGAGCACGGCACTGGCACGGTGCTGTTCATCGATGAGGTGCACCGCTTCAACAAGGCGCAACAGGATGTGCTGCTGCCGGCCGTTGAGAACCGCCTGGTGACACTGATCGCCGCCACCACGGAAAACCCCAGCTTTTCCGTGATCGCGCCGCTGCTCTCGCGCTCGCTGCTGCTGACGCTCAAACCGCTGACCGACGACGACCTGAACCGGCTGATCGACCGGGCGCTGACAAGCGAACGCGGCCTGCCCGCCACGGGCCGCGCCTACAAGCTTGACGATGCGGCCCGGGCCGCCATCCTCCAACTGGCCGGCGGGGACGCCCGCCGCGTGCTGACGTACCTGGAGGAGTCTGCCGCCTGCGCCGGTGAGGCTGAAACGATCGACGTGACGGCCGTCGAAAACGCCGTCGACCGGGCGGCCGTGCGCTACGACAAGGACGGCGACCAGCATTACGACGTCATCAGTGCCTTCATCAAGTCGGTGCGCGGGTCGGACGTCCAAGCGGCGTTGCACTATCTGGCCCGAATGCTGGAAGCGGGGGAGGACCCCCGGTTCATCGCCCGGCGTCTGATCATTTTGGCCAGCGAGGATATCGGCATGGCGGCCCCCTCGGTGCTGCAAACCTGCGTGGCGGCCGCCCAAGCCGTGCAGTTGATCGGCATGCCGGAGGCTCGCATCACCTTGGCCCACGCCGTCATCGCCGCAGCGACGGCCCCCAAGTCGAACGCTGTGGTCACCGCGATCGACTCGGCCATCGCCGACGTCAGGGCCGGGCGAATCGGTCTCGTGCCGCCGCCTCTGCGCGACGCCCACTACGCCACGGCCAGTCGGTACGGGCACGGCGACGGTTACCGCTACGCCCACGACTGGCCCCACGGCGTGGCGCCGCAACAGTACCTGCCCGATGAGCTAGCCGATGTTTCGTACTACACGCCAACCGACCATGGGGCCGAGGCGCAGATTGCCGATCGTCTTCCGACCATTGAGGCGCTTTTGCGCGGCAAGGCGTCAGTTGAGTGACTGATCCCGCTCTTCGTGGAGGGCATGTTCCTGGTACCAGGCGATGGCCTTCTCGTCCGCCGGGCCAGCATCGGCACGGAGGTCCTGGCCGCGCTCGATCAGCTTGTCCCTGGTGCTTTGTTGCGCCTTTATGCCCTTCTCGTCCCGGGGCGGCAGC
The DNA here is from genome assembly GCA_009778875.1 of Propionibacteriaceae bacterium. Lineage (GTDB taxonomy): Bacteria > Actinomycetota > Actinomycetes > Propionibacteriales > Propionibacteriaceae > WRGV01. The sequence continues at coordinate 13,572 of WRFI01000011.1, forward strand.
ACCAGGCCCGACTGTGCGGGCAGCCCCAGCTTCAGTTGGTGCAGGCGCTCGAGCGCGGCGTCCAGTTCCGCGCCCAATATCAGTGCGATGTTGATGAGGAAAGCCAGGAACAGTGCGATGACGACGCCCGCCAGGGCCCCGTACGTCTTGGCGTAACTCGACGCGCCGTTGAACACCGACAGGTAGATCTTGAAGACCTCCACAACGACCACGGCCAGCACAATAGCGACGATCGACCCGACCGACAGCACACGGATGCGGGGGTGACGCACGTTCGGCGCGGCGAAGTAGAGCAACTGCACCAAGATGATCACCACAACGGCGATGACCAGGTAGCGCAACCAGCCCCAGACGGCCGCGAACTGATCGCCCAGCCCGAACAGATTGCCAAGCCATTGGGCCGCCGGCGCAGAGACGGCCAGCGCCACACCCAGCAGGATGATGGCCAAAACCAGTGCCAACGTCATGACCAACTGCACGGCCTTCAGCTTGACAAACGACCGCCCTTCGCGCACTTGATAGACGGTGTTGACGGCTCGTCCGAACGCCCCGATATAGTTCGACGCCGACCAGATTGCCGCGACCAGCGAGATCACCAGCGTCAAGCCGGCGCCTTCGCCCGCCAGGAAGCCCGCCACGATCCCGTCGAATGTCTTGGCCGCCTCCGGGCTGGCCACCGACGAGATGGCGTCGCTGATGGTCGGCATCAGCCAGTTGGCGCCGCCGACCAGGTTGACAATCGACACGACGGCCAGCAGCAGTGGAAAGACCGACAGCACGAGGTAGTACGTCATGGCAGCGGCCAGATCGGTGACCCGGTCGACGCCAAAGCGGTAGGCGATCAACCGGCCGACGTACTGCAGTGTGGCCGCCCGGGGCGGCGATGATTGCGCCATTGACTTCCCTTAGGTATTTGCCTTGCGGCTCAACGATAGCGGACGGACGGCCCGTCTTTCGCCGAGTGGCCCGGGTTTCGCGATAAAATGGATCGGTTGGTTGTCTGTTGGGCAATCGCTGGAACGAAATGAGGTCATGATGAAAGCCGCTGAGGTCGGCGAGCGTTTCCTGCGCTTTTTTGAGAACCGGGCTCACGTCCGCGTGCCAAGCGCCCCGCTGGTCTACAACGACCCCACGCTGCTTTTCGTCAACGCCGGAATGGTGCCCTTCAAGCCGTATTTCATCGGTTTGGAGCCGGCCCCCTGGAAGCGGGCGGCCAGCATCCAAAAGTGCGTCCGCACCCTCGACATTGAGGACGTCGGCAAGACCACCCGGCACGGCACGTTCTTTCAGATGAACGGCAACTTCGCCATCGCCGACTATTTCAAGAAGGGTGCCATCGAGTACGCGTGGGACTTGGTGACCGGCGATCAGGCATCCGGTGGTTACGGGTTTTCGCCCGATGACGTGTGGGTGACGGTGCTCGGCCCGGGTTATCACGCCGATTATCCCGACGGCGACATTGAAGCCAGGAAGCTTTGGCTGGCCCAAGGCGTGCCGACCTCGCGCATCCAAAACCGCAGTTTGAAGGACAACTACTGGAACATGGGCGTGCCCGGCCCCGGTGGGCCATGCTCGGAAATCTACATCGACCGGGGTCCGAAGTTCGGGCGGGACGGCGGCCCGGAGGCCGATGAAGACCGCTACCTGGAGATCTGGAACCTGGTGTTCCAGACCGAGAACCTTTCCGCGGTGCGCGCCAAGGACGATTTCGACATCGCCGGGCCCCTGCCGTCTAGAAACATCGACACTGGCATGGGGCTCGAGCGTGTCGCGTTGCTGCTGCAAGGCGTCGACAACATGTATGAGATCGACCAGGTGTTCCCCGTCATTGAGCGGGCCTGCGAGTTGTCGGGCAGGAAGTACCACGCCAACCACGACGACGACGTGCGGCTGCGGGTGGTGGCCGATCATGTGCGGTCGTCCTTGATGCTGATGACCGAGGGCATCGTGCCGGGCAACGAGGGACGCGAGTACGTGCTGCGCCGACTGATGCGCCGCTCAATCCGTTCGATGAGGTTGCTGGGCGTCGACCGGGCCGTCCTGACGGAGCTGCTGGCCGTCAGCCGCGATGTCATGCAGCCCAGCTACCCCGAAATCGGGGCAAAATGGCACCGCATCGCCGAGCTGGCTGACGCGGAGGACGCCACCTTTGCCCGCACGCTGGCTTCCGGGACGGCGCTGTTCGATGTCGCCGTGGCGGACGCCAAGACCCAAGGTGTCGCCGCCTTATCGGGCGACAAGGCCTTTTTGTTGCATGACACCTATGGCTTCCCGATCGATCTGACCCTGGAAATGGCCGCCGAACAAGGCTTGAGCGTCGACCGGGAGGGTTTCGCCAAGCTGATGCAAGAGCAGCGCAACCGCTCCAAAGCCGACGCCAAGACCAAGAAGGGCGCACTGGTGTCCACGAAGGCGTACCAGCAGCTGCGGGCCGCCGGCGAGACGCCATTCCTGGGCTACACCGACTTGAGCGTGCCGACGACGGTGCGCGGTCTGGTGCTGGACGGTCAGATCGTCACCCACGCCAACCCGGGTGACACCGTCGAGATCGTCTTGGCAGAAACGCCGTTCTACGCCGAAGCGGGCGGCCAGGATTCGGATGCCGGTATCATCAAGGCCGACGGGCGCACCTGGCAGGTCAGCGACGTGCAGGCGCCGGTGCCGGGCCTCGTCGTCCACACCGTGACCCTGGATGCGCCATTGGCGGTGGGCGAGGCTGTCGACGCCGAGGTGGACGAAATGGCCCGCCGGGGCGCTCGGCAGGCCCATTCGGCCACCCACGTGCTGCATGCGGCGCTGCTGGAACTGGTCGGCGAGGGCGCGGTGCAGGCCGGCTCGTACAACCGGCCCGGCTACCTGCGGTTCGATTTTGCCGCATCGTCAGGGCTCAGCCCGCAGCAGGTGGGCGAGATCGAGCAGCGCTGCAACATCGCCTTGCGCGACGACTTGGCTGTCACGTCGTCCATCATGAAGCTGGAGGACGCCAAGGCGCTGGGTGCCCAAGCGATGTTCGGCGAGAAGTACCCGCCAATGGTCCGCGTCATCGATATGGGCCAAGGCTGGTCGTTGGAGCTGTGCGGCGGCACCCATGTCGGTTCGAGTTCGCAAATCGGTTTGATAACGCTGCTCTCCGAGTCGTCAATCGGCGCCGGGACGCGGCGCATCGAGGCGCTGGTCAGCACGGATGCCTTCGCGCACCTGGCGGCCGAGCGGGCGCTGGTGAATCAGATCGGGGCGCTGCTTCATGTGCCGCCCGAGCAGGCAGCCGAGCGCGTCGCCAAGCTGATCGGGGACCTGAAGGCGGCGCACAAGACGATCGGAACGATTGAGGCGGCGCGGGCGACGGCCAGCGCCGACAGTTATGTGCGTGACGCCATCAATGTCGAGGGCGTGGCTTTCGCGCCCGCCCAGGCACCCGGTTTGACGACGGATCAGGCCCGTCAATTGGCCTTGACTGTGCGTGACAAGTTCGGCTCGCGGGCCGGCGTGGTGGCCATCATCGGCGGAGAGCCAGACAAGCCGGGCCTGGTGGTGGCGGCGACGTCGTCTGCGCAGGCCCGTGGGCTGAAGGCTGGAAGTCTTGTGCGGGTTGGTGCCGGGGTACTTGGTGGCAAGGGCGGCGGCAAAGACGACCTGGCCCAGGGCGGCGGCACGAACGGTGACGCAGCGTCGGCTGCGCTGACGGCCATTGAGGCCGCGATAAGGCAAAATGTCGTCGGCTGAGGCATCAACTGGGGGCTTTCGCCGGGGCGTCCGTCTGGGCGTCGACTGGGGCAAGGCGAGAGTCGGCGTGGCGGCCTGCGACCCGGACGCCTTGCTGGCCTACCCGGTTGAGACGGTGCCGTCGGCGGACGAAGACGCCACCTTCGCGCGTCTGGCGGACCTGGTCGAAGAGTACGGCGCAATCGAGGTTGTGATGGGTCTGCCGCTGGCGTTGGACGGCAACGCCAAGCTGGCCGCCACCGGTGTAACAGCTGTGGCTGAGCGCTTGTCGGCCTGCCTGCCGGTGCCGTTGCGGTTGGTCGACGAACGCCTGACAACCGCCGTTGCCCACCGCCAGCTTGGGCGGCTGGATTCGCGGCGTAGACGCGGAGTTGTTGACCAAGCGGCCGCGACGGGTATTCTAGAAGGTGCTTTGGAAGCCGAACGCAACACCGGCGAAGCGCCGGGATTGCTGGTCGCAAACGGCGATCGCGAAACGAAAGAGATATTGTGACTGCACGACGTTCGATGGACCCCTGGGATTTCGAAGAGACTGTCCCGTTGGCACCGCCCTACGAACCGGCCCAGGATGCGGAAGAGGCGACTAGTCGGCTGTTGGCCGACTATGACCCGGAGACTGGTGACTACAGCTACGACGAGGACGACGCGGCCAGCGAGGTCGGCCAGCTCTTCGACGGCGCTGCCGCCGGGCCAAGTCACGGCGGACGCAACGCCTTGATCATTGTTCTGGCCGTTGTCCTGGTTCTCGCCTTGGCCATTGTGGGTTACTCCTGGGGCCGCACACACCTACATGCCGGTGGTGTCGCCGACTATCCGGGCCCCGGTGTGAACTCCGTGCAGGTGACCATCCCGATGGGGGCGTCCTCGCAGACGGTTGCCTCGGTGTTGTTCTCGAAGGACATCATCGCCTCGCAAGCCGCGTTCGTCAACGCGGCCAAGACCGACACTCTGGCGTGGGGTAACGTCCAAGCTGGCACGTATAGCCTCAAGACTCAAATGTCGGCAGAACAAGCCCTGCAGGCGCTGGCCGACCCGGCCAACCGTGTGCGCAACCAATTCACGATCATCGAGGGATGGCGGACCAGTCAGGTTTTTGATGCCATCAACAAGGCCACCGGGGTGTCGGTGGACGACTTGAAGGCCGCCGCTGCCCAGCCGATGAGCATCGGGCTGCCCGCCTGGGCGGGCACCGCCGACGCCAACGACCCACTCGAAGGGTACTTATTCCCCGATACCTACGAGTACGGCGACAACCCGACGGCCACGTCCGTGCTCACGCCGATGGGCACCAAGTTCAACCAGGTCGTCACCTCTTTGCAGTTCGTCACCAAGGCCGACGACCAGGGCCTGACAGCCAACGAGGCCGTCGTGCTGGCCAGCATTGTGCAAATGGAGGCAACACCGAAAGACATGGCTGACGTGGCCCAGGTGTTCTTGAACCGGCTGGCCATTGACATGCCGCTGCAGTCGGACGCCACTGTGGCCTATGCAAATGGCATCACCGGGACGGTTTGGACAACCGATGCACAACGCGCGCTCGACTCGCCCTACAACACCTACCTGTACAACGGCCTTCCGCCAGGTCCCATCTGCAACCCGGGCCAGGACGCGTTGAACGCGGTTGTCAACCCATCGGGCAACGATTATCTCTACTTCACGCTGGTTGACATGAACGGAACAGTGGCCTACGCGAAGACGGCCGCCGAGCATCAAAAGAATGTCGACCAACTGCAGGCCTGGTGCGCTGCCAACCCTGGCAGGTGCTGAGGCCGCAGATGCGATGCGCCGTCGTCGGCCACCCGGTGGCCCATTCGTTGTCGCCGGCGTTGTACCGCGCCGCCTACGCGGCCCTGGGCCTGGACTGGGCCTTTGAGGCGGTGGATGTCCCGGACGGCGGTTTGGCCCAATTCGTTGCCGGCCTTGACGCCACTTGGCGGGGTCTGGCCGTCACGATGCCACACAAGGCGGCGGTGGCGGGGTTGGGCCGCCCCGACCAGGGCGTCAAACGCCTGGGGGTGGGAAACACGCTGGTGCTTGACGCCGACGGCGCAAGCGTGCACAACACGGACGTCTCGGGCTTCATCCGGGCCTTGGAATACCGTCACGTCGACGAGGTAGCCGATGTCGTGATGCTGGGTGCCGGCGCGACCGCCCGGGCGGCGTTGCTGGCTCTGAACAATCTTGGGGTCGGGCGGGTGACCGCACAGGTGCGCGACCCCGCGTCGCCCAGTGTGGCTTCCTGGCTGAAGATGGCCGACGACCTGGGTCTGGAAGCCGGCATCGAGGCTCTGGGCACGCCGCACGAGACCGACCTGGTGATATCGACGCTGCCACCCGGCCAGGCCGATTCTTGGGCCGGCGTTGTGGACGGCGCTGGGGCCGTCTTCGATGTGGCCTACGATCCGTGGCCGACGCGGCTGACGGTAACCGCCGCGGCCGCCAGCCTGACCGTCGTCACGGGCCTTGACCTGTTGGCCGGCCAGGCGGTGCAGCAAATCGACTACCTGGTTGGCGATACCGTCGACCTGGCGTTGCTGCTGGCGGCGGGTGAGACCGAATTGAATCGTCGCGGCATGGCATGATTGAGGCCATGCTTCGTGTGTTGACTGCTGGCGAGAGCCATGGGCCGGGCCTGATCGCCATCCTGGACGGCATCCCCGCCGGGGTGCGCGTGACAACCGACGCTGTGGCCGCCGAATTGGCTCGCCGCCGGCTGGGCTATGGGCGGGGTGCCCGCATGAACCTGGAGAAGGACGCTTGCCGTGTCATGGCGGGGGTGCGCCACGGGCTGACAATGGGATCGCCCGTCGCAATCGAGGTGGCCAACTCGGAGTGGGAGTCGTGGTCGCTTGTCATGAGCGCCGATCCGGTGGACCCGAGCGCTTTGGCGGGCCTGGCTCGCAACGAGCCGCTGACGCGTCCCCGTCCCGGTCACGCCGACCTGGCTGGCATGCAGAAGTACGGCCTTGATGACGCCCGCCCCGTGTTGGAGCGGGCCAGCGCGCGCTCGACGGCGGCCCGCGTGGCGGCCGGAGCGGTGGCCAAGGGATTTCTGGCCCAATGCCTGGGCATCACGGTGCTGAGCCACGTTGTGCAGATGGGTCCGGTGGCCTACGACCGGGGCGACTTGCCGCGGCTCAGCGATCTGCCCCGCATTGACGCCGACCCGGTGCGCTGCGCTGACGCGGCCGCGTCAGCCCGCATGGTGGATGCCGTGGAGGCGGCCAAGAAGTCTGGCGACACGCTGGGCGGGGTCGTCGAGGTGGTGGCCTGGGGCGCCCCGCCGGGGCTGGGTTCATGTGCCGAACCGGAGCGCCGGCTGGACGCCCGCCTGGCTGGTGCGCTGATGGGCATTCAGGCCATCAAGGGCGTGGCCGTCGGGGCAGGCTTCGAGATGGCGGCGCTGCCGGGCAGCCGGGCCCACGACGAGCTGGCGCCCGGGAACGGTGGCGTGCAGCGCCTGGGCGACAATGCCGGCGGCATTGAAGGCGGCATGAGCAACGGTTCGCCGATTTGGCTGCGGGCCGCCATGAAGCCGATCGCAACGGTGCCGCACTCCCTGCGCACGATCGACACTGCCACGGGCGAGGCGGCGAGCGCCCACCACCAAAGATCCGATATCACGGCCGTGCCGGCGGCCGGCGTCGTCGCGGAGGCCGAGGTGGCGTTGGTGCTGGCGGACGCGGTTTTGGAGGAGTTCGGCGGCGATTCACTCGATGAGACGAAGCGCAACGCTTTTGCCTACCTGGTGCAGGTGCGGGACCGCGGACTGGCGATTGCCAATCCGCAGACGGGGGTGATGTGATATGGCGCTGGTGCTGATCGGACCGCCGACCGCCGGAAAAACCTCTGTTGGCGAGGTGGTGGCCAAACGTCTGGGGCGTCCCTTCATAGACGTTGATCAAGTGGTCGAGCAGGCCACGGGACGCAGCGTCGCCCAGTTGTTCACCGAATGGGGCGAGGCCGGCTTCCGGGCCGTTGAGTCAGCCGCGGCAGCCCGGGCGCTGGCCAGCGCGGACGCCGTTGTCTCGCTGGGTGGCGGTGCGGTCATGCAGCAGGCCGTCCGCGACAGATTGGCCGGACATGAGGTGGTCTGGCTTGACGTCGAGCCGTCCGAAGCGGCACTTCGGGCCTCAGCCAGACCAGGGCAGCGGCCGCTGCTGGGGGACAACCCGGCGGAGCGGATAGTCTCACTGATCGAGGAACGACGACCGACCTACGCCGGGGTGGCGACCTTGAGGCTCGACACGACATTCTTGTCAAAATCGGAGGTGGCCGGTGAGGTGGTTTCGCTGACCACTCAGCCACCCGTGGTTTTCGCCACGGACCACCCCTATCCTGCCTACGTGGGCCATGGTTCGATAGCCCGGCTGGCGCCGCTGATAGCCAGTGCGAACCGGGTGGGCATCCTCGCGTCCTCTGCCTTGAGCCATGTGGCGGAGCGGGTGAGCGATGAGGTCGTGGCGTCCGGTGCCGAACCGTACATGATCGAGGTGCCAGTCGGTGAAGCAGCCAAGACGGCGACCGTGGTGACGTCTTGTTGGAATCAGCTGGCGGAATGGGGCTTCACGCGCACCGATCTGATAATCGGTGTCGGTGGGGGAGCGACCACCGACATGGCTGGATTTGTGGCGGCGTCCTACCTGCGCGGTGTCGACTGGCTGGCCATATCGACGTCCGTGCTGGGCATGGTGGACGCGGCGATTGGCGGCAAGACGGGCATCGACATACCCCAGGGCAAGAACCTGGTGGGTGCCTTCCACGAGCCGCGAGCCGTGCTGGCTGACCTGGGGACGCTGACGAGGCTGCCGCTGCGAGAGGTTCGGTCGGGGTTGGCCGAGGCCATCAAAGAGGGTTTCACTGACGATGCGGCGATCGTCGACCTGGTCGAGGCGAGCCCGGGTGAAACCTTGGACGTCAACAGCGCCCGCTTGGCGCAGATCATCACCCACGCGGTTAGGGTCAAAGCCGGCGTGGTGGCCGGCGACTTGCGCGAGAAAACATCCGGCGAAACGGTCGGGCGCGAACGGCTCAACTACGGCCATACTCTGGGCCATGCCATCGAGGCGCACGAGAAGTTTCAGATGAGGCACGGCGAGGCCATCGCCATTGGCTGCGTCTTCGCCGCCGAGGTCGCCCACCGTCTGCTCGGCCTGCCGCAAGAAATCGTTGACCGCCACAGGGCGGTGTTCTCCAGCATCGGCCTACCGGTGAGCTATTCGGGCGCGTCCTGGGACGACCTGCGCACATTGATGTCTCGCGACAAGAAGACGCGGGGAACCAGTTTGCGGATGGTGCTGCTGCGCGAACTGGGGGACGTCGTCGTCGTCAAAGACCCGCCGGAAGAGGTTCTGGCGGAGTCTTTCGAGGCGTTGGCGCAAACTTCACCTCAGGGCTGAAGGCTGCCCGTTTGACGGTGCGGCGCAATATCGCCAGCACGGGGTGCCCGAGCAGCACCAAGAGCACCGCGTTCGTGATGGCGCGGCCGGTGTCCCACACCGCCGTCGAGGTGATCAGCGTGTACCAGACGAACCGCTTCAGGTTGGTGAACAGCGGCCCGCCGGGGATGTACGCCACGTCCGCACCGCCGCTCGGGCCCGTCATGAAGGGCCAGAACCACAGGTTCATGAGTGCGCCGAACAGATAGGCGGATATCACCCCGTAGACGACCAGCAGCCCGATTTCGGCGGCACCCCGCAGCGGCCGGCCGAACAGCTGGCGGGGCAGCAAACCGGCACCGAGCCCGATCCAGGCGGACGCCAACATCTGGAAGGGCATCCACGGGCCGACGCCGGCCGTCAGAAGGGCGGACGCGAAAATCGATGTGCAACCGAGGACGAAGCCAAAACCCGGACCGAAGACGCGGCCCGCCAAAATCAGCAGGAAGAACACCGTCTCGATGCCGTTTGTGCCGGCGCCGAGCGGCCGCAATGCCGCGTTGACGGCGCTGAGCACACCGAGGATGGCCAGGACCTTGGCGTCCATGCCGGCCTCCGAAATCTGCGCGAGCACGAGAAGAATCAGCATGGGAAGCAGGACAATGAAAACGAAGGGGGTGTTGTCGGCGACGGCCGTCGAGGACGGGACGATCAGGGGCCACGCGTACATCGCCACACCCGCGACACTCAGCAAGACCAGCATGAGGGTGGATTTCCAGCCCAGCGGCACCGGCTGATCGTTGGTCAGCGTGGGGATCATGAGATCGCCTGCCCAACCTGATAGGGCGTGAGCCAGCGGTCGGGGTACAACACTTTCGCCACCTGAGGGGCGAACAAGGCGGAATCACCGAGAACCTGCGTGGCGGTGCCCGTCTGGATGATCTCCCCGGCGGCCATCACGGCAATGCGGTCGGCGATGATGGCAGCGAACTCGACATCATGGGTGACGACAACCACGGCGCATCCTTCGTCAGCCAGTTGCCGCAAGATCTGGGCCAGGGCGGCCTTGGCGGGGTAGTCCAGCCCCCGAGTGGGTTCGTCCAGCAGCAGGACCCGGGGACGGGCCGCCATTTGGATGGCGAGGACGAGGCTCAGCTGCTGGCCGGCCGACAAATCGCGGGGGTGGGCGCCCGGGTCGATGGGCGTCAGTCTGTCGATAATGCGGCGGCACTGGCCGGGCGTGGTGTCCGCGTCGGCGCATTCGGCCCCGACCGTGTCCAAGTACAGCAGATCGGCGGCGTTCTGCGGTACCAGGCGCACGTGGCGCCTCACCTGGTCGGGGCTGGTGCGCTCAAGCGCCGTCCCGTCAACGGCGAAACTGCCTGACGTGATCGCCTGCACCCCC
>WRFI01000012.1 GCA_009778875.1 Propionibacteriaceae bacterium
CACGGGTTCAAATCCCGTTCCGACCTCTTCAACAGCCCACGGGCGGCTGGCGCAGTGGTAGCGCGCTTCCCTGACACGGAAGAGGTCGCTGGTTCAAACCCAGCGTCGCCCACGAGGATCGTTTGGCGATCCGATGCCAAGCGGGCGTATGGCGCAGTGGTAGCGCGCTTCGTTCACACCGAAGAGGTCCCTGGTTCGAACCCAGGTACGCCCACCCCCAAATTCCCCTCCTAAGCAGGGGAATTGCGCTCGGCGCGCACAGCCTCTTTGCAATCGGTATCCCGCAGGCCTAGGCGTCACGTCCCACATGGCTAGAACCCGCTTGCCTCACCGTGGCATACTGGCACCTATCCACAGTTTCAATGCTGAATTATTTAGTAGGAGAAAGACATGACACGAACATCTGTTGTTACAGGAGTGGCCTCCGGCATCGGCATGGCCACCGCCAACCTTCTCAAGGCGCGCGGGGAGCGCGTCATCGGCGTCGACTTGCATGACGCCGAGGTCAACGCCGATCTGTCAACGCCCGACGGCCTCGAACAGATGGTCAGCGCCGTCACCGAGGTAAGCGGCGGCGCCATCGACGCCATCTATGCGATCGCCGGCGTGGCCCACGACACGTCCCTGGCCGTCAAGGTGAACTATTTCGGCATGACGGGCACGCTGATCGGTCTTCGCCCGCTGCTGCTTTCGTCATCCGCACCTCGCGCTCAGGCCATCGCCTCCATGGCGTCCCTCAACCCGGTGGACCAGGAACTGGTGGACGACATGCTAGCTGGCGACCGCCATGCGGCAATCGCGCGCGCCGATGCCGTGGCCGGATCGAACCTGATCTATGGCTCGACCAAGCAGGCCTTCGCCCGGTGGATCCGGCGCAACGCCGCCACACCAGACTGGGCCGGCGCGTCGATCCCCCTGAACGCGGTGGCACCTGGCGTCATCCGCACACCGATGACCAAGGACCTGATCTCCACTGATGAGGCCACCAAGGAGCTTCTGCAAATCGTGCCCATGCCGCTGAATGGCGTCGCTGAACCAACCGTCGTGGCTGAGTTGCTGAGCTGGCTCGGCAGCCCCGCCAACACTCACCTTTGCGGCCAGGTTGTCTTCGTCGACGGCGGCAGCGACGTCGTGATGAGGGGCGACAGCACCTGGTGAGGTTCCAAAGTTTTTCTACTTTGTCCAATCCTCGACAGTGAGTCCGGCAACGCGCGTGAACGCGTGGTCGTTGGTCACCAGCACCACATCGGTGGGATTGTCGTCGCTTGCCAGTGCTGTCGCGGCGATTAGCGTGTCAAGCGGCGACATGGGCATCCCAGTGGTTTCCAGTCGCGCCCGCAGTGCCCCATAAGTCATGGCAGTCGTGGCAGTGAAATCCGCCACAGTGATGTGGGCCAACAGCTCGTCAACTGCGCGGCGCAGTCGCGTGGCGTTGGGGTTCTTGGCCAACCCATACCTGATCTCGGCCACTGTGATTGCCGAGATCAACACTCGGCTGGCCCCAATTTCGGACAGGTGGGCGAGTGCGACTGGGCTGGCTCGGATCAGGTGGCTGACGGTGTTTGTGTCCAACAGGTATCGCATCAGTCAATCCCCTCGAACAGATCACGTTCGTCCCCCTGCCGGGATGGCGGTGCCAGGAAATCTGCTGGCACATCTAGGTCCCTCACTGCCGCGATGAAACCATCCCACGTGCCGGGCCGATCAGACAAGACGACGTCACCGTTGCTGTCTCGGCGGATGTACACCATTTCACAGTTAAAACGGTATGCGGCGGGCAGACGTACCGCCTGTGAGCCACCAGTCTTGAACACTGCCGCCATCTGGACCATCGGGAGTCTCCTTAATTGATTGTAGATATAACCAAGTATATATCAGTCAATAGCTACAGTGAGATTGACGTGCTTGAGCGCCTCGCGCTGGGATAGGGGCGCCAACTTATGGCTATCGACGAATGCTCTCACCCAGCCTGGATTTGTGAACGCATAGTTGCGCAGTGCCCAGCCAATGGCTTTGGCCACGAAAAACTCGGTGCTGGCCGAGTTCGCCTCGATCACCTCGGTCAGTAGCTCGGTGTCCGTGCGCTGCCTACGCTGCAACTGGCTAAGTACCGCCAGGCGGCGCAGCCAAAATGTGTCGGCCACGGCCCATTGACGCACCCACGTCGCCGTCTCTGCGGGGTGCGCGTCGTGCAGGTCGGCAATGCGGTGGGCGATCTCGTCCACGAAATCCCACCAGGCACCCGTCCGGGCCTCGTACTCGTACAGTTCCATCAGCTCGAGGCGTCCCTTGGCGACGGACAGCCCCGTCAACGCGATGGCGGCGTAGCGATCCTCCCGGTATTGGGCGCCGTCCCACAGCAACCGTGACGCCTCGGCGACGGTTGCCAGGTCGGGCTTGTGAGTCTTGGCGATTTGCCTGACTATGTCACGCACCTGCGGTACCGGTATGCCGTAAAACGGCATCGCCGACTTCATGTAGGCCTGCTGCTGTGGCGCTCTCACCGGGTCGCGTCGCCCATCAAGCGTCGTGAGAATCTCGCTTGTCAAAGCGGCTGCTGAATCGATCGTCATCATCTAATCCTTGCTCTGGGCCACCGCAAGTCTATCGGCAGACGGCCACGTCCAGCCGTGTAGGCTCTTGCGTTGTGACCAAGCCCAGTTGCATGAGTACCCACGTTTTCTTGTTTGGTGACCGCCAGGTCGGCAAGACAACTGCGATACGCCGATTCATCCAGCGCTGCGGGCTGGCAGCCGACGGCATCATGACCTTCTGGCAATTGGGCGACGGAGAGCCCCGTCTATTACTGTCGCCCTACCTGGCCACCGGACGCCCCGAACAGCAATTTCAGATTGCCGTCGGACGCCCGATGGATGCGACCCAGGCCGACGCCGTTTTCGACACCGCCGGAGTGCAAATCCTTGACACATGCGGGCAGGCCGATGTCATTGTGATGGACGAGCTTGGCTTCCTGGAATCAGGCGCCCTCGCGTTTCAAGAGGCCGTGATGCGCCACATCATGGGCGATGTACCGATTGTTGGGGTGCTCAAGCGGTCACCGACCCCATTCCTGGACAGTCTTCGAGCCCACCCCCGCGTCGAGCTGCTGGAAGTGACACTGGCCAACCGAGACTTAGTCCCGGATGCCATCAGGGGAAGGATACTCGATGAGATTCAATAGCAGCCTCGCCAAACTGGTCGTGGCCGGCCTGGCCTGCCTGAGCCTGGTCGGTTGCGCCACCGGAACCGCCGGACAGACGGGATCGCCTTCGGTTTCCGGCACACGCACCTTCACCGACGACGTCGGCCGTCAGGTCCAGATACCCACCGACGTTCAGCGGATCGCACCGTCTGGGCCGGTGGCTCAGTTGGTCTTGTTCGCGCTGTGCCCCGACAAGCTGGTGGGCCTGGCATCGATGTTCAGCGACACCCAGTTCCAATACATCGACCAGAAATACCAATCTCTGCCGGTGTTCGGCAATTTCTACTCGAACACCTTGAACCTCGAATCGGTGATGAAGGCCGACCCGCAGGTGATCATCGATATCGGCGACATCAAGCCCACATCGGTGGCCGATCTGGACGGCATCCAGTCAAAAACCGGCATCCCGACCGTGTTCGTCCAGATGGACAGCTTCGACACCATGGCGTCGGCCTACCAAACGCTGGGTCAGTTGACCGGCGATCAAGACCAAGCCCAGGCGCTGGCGAACTACATCAATCAGACCCTCACCGATGTTCGGCAAAAGGTCGACACCATTCCCCAAGGCTCGCGGCCCAGCGTGTATTACGGGCAAAATGACGGTCTGACGGCTGCTGTGGCGGGCACCACACACACCGCTGTGATCGACGCGGTCGGCGCCACCAATGTGGCCCAGATACCGTCCGGCGCTGGGGCCGGCACCGCCTCGATCTCGATGGAACAGCTGATGGTCTGGCGCCCTGACGTCATCTTGCTGGCACCGGGCACCGTTTACGGCACCGTCGGCTCCGACCCGGCCTGGCAGGGGCTTGGCGCCATCCAAACAGGGCGCTTCTACGAGATACCGGGCGGCCCCTACAACTGGATGGACTCCCCGCCGTCGATCAATCAGGTGCTCGGTATCGTCTGGCTGGCCAACCTGCTCTACCCGGACGTGTTCAGTGACGACATGACGCAGCGCACCCAGGAGTTCTACCAGTTGTTTTATCATTGCAGTGTGACGCCGACCCAGGTCAGCCGACTGTTGGCCAATTCGACCCTCAAGTGACGTCACGGGCGAACCGAGAGACACCCCATGAAACCGGATGCAAGGCGGAGCGCCAGGGGGTCGCGACGACGCCTCTGGCTCATCGGCTTTGCCGTGGTTTTCGTGGTCGTCATCATCGGTAGTTTTGCGTTGGGCGACTACCCGGTCTCGCTGTCGCAACTCGTCCATGCCGTCGTGTCCAAGGTGACGGGCAGCGCCCAGGACGGCACGGTCCAGCTGGTGGTCTTCAGCATCCGGCTGCCGCGCATTCTGGCCGGTGCCCTGGTGGGGGCGGGCCTGTCGGTGGCGGGCGCCGCGTTTCAGGGCCTGTTCCGCAACCCGATGGCATCCCCCGACATCTTGGGCGCCTCCGCCGGGGCGGGTTTTGGGGCCGCCCTGATGATCTTTTTCGGCCTGGGCTATGCGATGGTGTCGGTCAGCGCCTTTGTCTGCGGCGTCGTCGCGGTGGGTGCCGCCTATCTCGTCAGCGTGCGGGCCAGGCGCAGCCCGATCCTCGGCATGGTGCTGGCAGGCATCATGGTCGGGTCGCTGTTCAACGCGGCCACCTCCTACATCAAGCTGGTGGCGGACCCGAACAATGTGCTGCCGTCGATCACCTTCTGGCTGATGGGAAGCCTGGCCAACGTCAAGCCGGACCAACTGGCCTGGGCGGCCATTCCGGTGTTGGGCGGCATGGTGGTTCTGTTTGCGTCCCGCTGGAAGCTGAACCTGTTGACGATGGGTGACGAGGAAGCCCAGACGATGGGCGTCAACATCAAGGTGATCCGCATCCTGGTGGTGGCCGCGGCCACCTTGATCACGTCAGCCTGTGTTTCCATCAGCGGTCTGATCGGTTGGGTCGGCCTGGTCATCCCCCACTTCGCCCGGATGATCGTCGGCGACGACAACCGCTACATGATGCCCACATCGATGCTGATGGGGGCGTCGTTCATGGTGCTGGTGGATGACCTGGCGCGGTGCCTGACCACCGCGGAAATCCCGATCGGCATCTTGACCGCCTTTGTGGGCGCACCATTCTTCCTCTACCTGATCCTGCGCCGGGGTGGTCGCCTGTGACGCTGGAAGTCAAGAACCTGAGCTATTCCTACGGTCGCCACCAGGTGCTCAACAACGTCAGCCTGACGGCGGCGGAGGGCCAGTGCGTGTGCCTGCTGGGCGCCAACGGTGCCGGCAAGACGACCCTGTTCCGGTGCGTGCTCGGGCTGCTCAGCGGCTACAGCGGCGACATCTTGCTTGACGGTGAGAGCTGCCGCCAGCTTTCGGTGCGGGAGTTGGCCCGCCGCATCGCCTATGTGCCCCAGGCCCATTCACCCGCCTTCAACTATTCCGTCTTCGACACCGTGCTGATGGGGACGTCCGTGTTGACAGATGTGCTGCGAACGCCCGGCGCGTCCGAAGCCGATGTGGCCCAGAAGATGCTGGAGATGATGCAGATCGCGGACCTGGCGGACCGGGGTTTCGCTGAGCTGTCGGGCGGCGAGCGCCAGTTGGTGCTGATCTCCCGGGCCCTTGCCCAGCAGTCCCGCGTCATCGTCATGGACGAACCGACCGCCAACCTCGACTACGGCAACCAGCTGATGGTGATGCGGCAAGCCAAGCAACTGGCCGGGCAGGGCTACCTGGTTGTGCTGTCGACGCACAGCCCCGAACTGGCGCTCCTGTTCGCCGACCAGGTGATTGTTCTGGACGACGGCGTCATCGATGCCAGCGGGGACGCGCAAACCGTCCTGACCCCCGCAGTCATCCACAAGACCTACGGAGTCACCGTCGAACTGCACCAGGTGCCAACCACCTGGGGTGACGTGCCCATGGTGGTGCCGGACGTCGGGCTCTACGATAGATTCATCGCTTAGCACTGGAGGATATCGTGAGCAACGCGGCATTTATCGGTGGCGCACACCAGGTTGTGCCCCAGGCCGACCTGGACGCCTTTTTGACGGCCCAACTGGCCCACTTCCCGGTGGATGGGAAGACCGTCGTCCTGGTGGTTCCAGACGGCACACGCAGTTGCCCGCTGCCCCGCGTCATGGGGACGGTCTACCGAGAGCTGATCGGGCGGGTGTCGTCTCTGACGGCGTTGATCGCGCTGGGCACACACGCCTACATGACCCCGGACGAGCTTGAGCGCTGGTTCGGCGCTGAAGACGTCGGGCTGGCCGCCAAATATCCGGGCATGACGGTGCTCAACCACGAATGGAAAGACCCTGCCAACATCGTTGATGTGGGCACCATCAGCGCGGACGAAATCCACCAGCTGTCCGGTGGGCGGCTCGAACAAAGCGTCGACGTCGAGGTGAACCGGCTCGTCGCGCAGGCCGATGTTTCCATCGTCATCGGACCGGTTTTCCCACATGAGGTGGTCGGAATCTCGGGTGGCAACAAATACTTCATCCCGGGCTGCGCCACCGATGAGATTATCGACCTGAGCCACTGGCTGGGCGCCCTGATCGGCATTGACGACCTGATCGGCCAGCGCGGCATCACGCCGGTGCGAGCCGTCATCAACGCCGCCGCCGAACTCATTCCGACCCGGCGACTGGGCATCTGCCTGGTCGTCAAGTCCGGCACAGACGAGATCGAGTACGCCGCCACCGGTGAACTCGACGATGCCTGGGCGCTGTCCAGCGAGGTGGCCGCCGATTCGCACATCGAGTACGTCGATGCGCCCTTCAAGAAGGTCGTCGCCATGATGCCGACTCGCTACGCCGACATGTGGACCGCCGCGAAGGGCTGCTACAAGATCCAACCAGCCATGGCCGAGGGCGGTGAGGTCATCATCTACGCTCCGCACGTCAAGGCCCTGTCCGAACAGCACCCCGAGATCTATGACATCGGCTATCACTGCATGGACTACTTCACCAAGCAATGGGACCGCTTCAAGGACGTCCCGACCGCCGTGTTGGCCCATTCGACCCACGTCCGCGGCGGCGGCACCTTCGACCCGTCCACCGGCATTGAAACCAACCGTATCAAGCTGACGCTTTGCACCCAGGTGCCGCGCGAAGTCGTCGAGGCCGCCAACGCCAGCTACCTGTCCCCCGACGAAATCGATCTAGACGCCCTCAAAGCCGACCCAGACGTGTTCGTCGAACCCAATGCCGGCGAAGTGCTCTTCCGCCTGAGAAACGGCTAACTGGCTTTGACGCGGGCCTTCTCGGCGGCGACGCTGAAAGTGGCCTTCGGCCACGTCAGATCCATGCTTTGCAGGGTCTCCAGCAGAATCTGCGCGATCGCCCAGTTGCGGTACCACTTGTGATCGGACGGAATGACGTACCACGGCGCAAAGTCCTGATTGCAGCGCGTCAGCGCCAAGCCGTAGGCCACCATGTAGTCGGCCCATTTTGACCGCACCGCAAGATCGCCTGGGTTGTACTTCCAGTACTTTGACGGGTCGTCCAGGCGCGCCATCAAACGCTTCTTCTGCACGCCCTTCGAGATGTTGAGAAAGCACTTGACGACGCGTGTGCCGGATTCGGCCACCTCTTTTTCGAACTCGTTGATCAATCCGTAACGGGCTTCGATCTCTTCAGCCGGCGCCATTGCCTCCACGCGCTGGATCAGCACGTCCTCATACTGCGAGCGGTCGAAAATGCCGATCATGCCCGGTTCCGGCAAGGCATTGCGGATGCGCCACAAGAAGTCGTGGGCCCGTTCCTCGGCCGTCGGGGCCTTGAACGCGCGGATCGTCACACCCTGCGGGTCAACCATCCCGATGACGTGCTTGATGACGCCCCCCTTGCCCGCGGTGTCCATGCCCTGAAGCACCAGCAGCACGCTGCCAGCCGGTTTCTGCGTCGCACCAGGGGTGGTGGTGTCATCGACGTGGGCGTTGGCGAACAAGCGCTCTTGCAGGTCATCCAGCCCCGCCTGCGCGGCAGCGTCGGCGGCAGCCGCGTCCTTCTTTCCGGTCCCCGAGAACAGCGCCGTCGCCGCGGAATTGAAGGTCGACACGTCGACCGGCCCGCGAGGGCAGCGCAGCACTGAACTGAGCGACTGGGAGGCTTTTTCTGGCTTTGAATCCGACATAACTCAAGTATGCACCTTCGCAGCCGGGAGGCGTGCGACGGCGTGCCTACCGTACCCGCCACCGCATGAACACTAGGCTTCGTGAGGTGATGAACCGCTGGAATGATGACAGTAACTTCGCCATGATTGCGGCGGCCGTACGCGACTTCCAGTGGCGACCAGAAGTGCGGGCCTACGAGATCACCTCGCCGCAGAAGATTGCGCCCTATGCGGTGGCCTTTGAAGCTGAAGTCACAACCCCCGTCAACGACCTGGCGGCCTCTGGACGGCTGGTGGTCCTCCACAACCCGGCCGGTGACAATGCCTGGGATGGGTCGACCAGAATCGTCAGCTATACCCAGGCAGACGTTGATTTCGACATGGCCAATGACCCCCTGCTGCCCGATGTCGCCTGGTCATGGCTGATTGACGCATTGCGCCACGCCGGCGTTGAGCACACGGGCACCAGCGGCACGGTCACGACAATGACGTCGCACAGTTTCGGCGAGTTGGAAACCAAACCCGACAGTGCCGAGGTTGAAATCAGGTGCTCGTGGACGGTCGTGGATGAAAAAGCGATGAGCCAGCATGTTGAGGCTTGGCAGGAGTTGCTTTGTCAGTTGGCCGGGTTGGAACCCCTCATCGACGGCGTCATCGCCTTCAGCCCACGCATTCAGGGCCGACCCTGATGGCCGCAGCTGACGCCCTATCACCGGTGTTGATAACAACGCCCCGCCAAGGCCACGTCGATGTCATCGCCGACGCCGCCTCGCTGCGAAGACTGGTCGATCAGATCGACACCCACCTGCCGGTGGCAGTTGACGCGGAGCGAGCCCAAAGCTACCGCTACTCGTCCAAGGCCTACCTCATCCAGCTGCGCCAAGAAGGCATTGGCACGTTTCTCCTCGACCCGGTGGCGTTGGCCGGTCCGGACCAGCTGGCAGACTTAAGCCCGCTGTCGGACGCGCTGCGAGACTGCGAGTGGGTGCTGCATGCTGCCAGCCAAGATCTGCCCTGTCTGGTTGAGGTTGGCATGGTGCCGCGGCATCTTTTCGACACCGAATTGGCTGGCCGGCTTCTCGGCTTGGACCGCGTGTCCCTGTCCCCCATGCTGACCACCTACCTGGGCATTGAGCTGGCCAAGACTCACTCGGCCGACGATTGGTCCCGGCGCCCTCTGCCGCAGTCCTGGCTGACCTATGCGGCGTTGGATGTCGACTATCTGCTGGACCTGCGCCAGGCCACCGTCACCGAGCTCGCCCAGGCCGGGAAGACGGGCTGGGCAGAGCAGGAGTTTGATTATGTGTTGTCGCGGTTCGTGACTGACCTCAGCGACCCAACAGACCGTTGGCGTGCCACCAAGGGCATCGGGCGGCTGCGCCGGCCGCGAGACTTGGCCGTCGCCCAGAAGCTTTGGGAGGTCAGGGACGACCTCGCCCGCGAAATTGACATCGCCCCCAGACTGATTCTGACTGACAACAACTTGGTGGGCGCGGCCGCCACCTTCGGCCACATGAAACCTGCCGCGGTGCACGACAGCATCGCCTCGCAGCCCGGCTTCACGGGACGGCTGGCCAGGCGCCAGCGCGGGCGGTGGGTTTCTGCCGTCGACTCGGCGCTGGAGGACGACGCGTCCCACTGGCCGAACAGACCAGCCGCGCGTAACACCACACCGCCCCGCCTCTGGGGACGCACCAATCCGGCGGCCGCCGGGCGCTGGGCCTTGGCCCGGGCGGCCGTCATCGAAATGGCCGAGGCTCACAACCTGCCGGTGGAGAATCTGGCGACGGTGGCCACTCTCAGCGAAGTCATGTGGCCGGACGACGGGGACTTTTCGGAATCGGGCCTCCGCGAGGCCTTCGCCAGGGCACACGCCAGGCCATGGCAAATCGAACTGATCGCCCCGGCCATCGGCAAGGCGTTAGCTGGCAAGTGACGCCCACATGGCCGTCACCGCCGACGTCACCCCGACGGCGTCCAGCCCGGCGTCCGACAGCAACTGTTCGCGCGAACCGGTCGGCAGATAGTCGTCTGGCAAGCCAAGACACCGCGTCGGCACATCGACCCCTGACTGCTCCATCGCCAGGCGCAGACGCTGGCCAAGCCCGCCAACCACGACGTCATCCTCAAGGCTGACGACCAGGCGATACTCCCCCGCCAGCTTCACCAGCGACTCCGACACGGGCAACGCCCACACCGGATCGACCACACTGACACTCATCGGCAGTTGGTTGGCCGCCGCCAAGGCGACGGGCACCATGTCCCCGTAGGCGACCAACAGGACGTCGCCCGGATCGCCGCGGACCAGGACGTCCAAACCGTCGATTTGCTCCACGGGTTCCTGATCGTCCGGAATGGCCCCCTTGGCGAAGCGCAAGACGACTGGGCGGTCCAGGTCGAGAGCGGTTGTCAGCGCTTGGCGCAAGCGCCGGCGGTCGCGAGGCGCCGCCAGGCGAAGCCCCGGCACCAGGCCGGCCAGCGCGACATCCCACTGACCGTTGTGGCTGGCACCATCGGCCCCGGTCACACCCGCTCGATCAAGCACGAATGTCACCCCGGCGTGGTGCAGGCCCACGTCCATGATCAACTGATCGAAAGCCCGGTTGAGGAAGGCCGAATAGATGGCCACCACCGGGTGCAACCCGGCCACCGCCATGCCGGCCGCCGCTGTCACCGCGTGCTGCTCGGCGATACCCACGTCAAAGATGCGGTTTGGGAACCTTTCGGCGAATGCCCCGAGCCCTGTCGGGCCCAGCATCGCGGCGGTCAAAGCGACAACATTGGGGCGGTCGGCAGCCAGACGCACCAGCTCGTCCGAAAAGGCGTCGGTCCAGGTCTCGCTGTCTGCCGGCAGACGCTCCCCGGTCGTCTCGTCGAGGTGGTCGACGGCATGGAATCGCTCACGGTCATTTTCGGCGGCATCCATGCCGCAGCCTTTTCGGGTGATGGCGTGGACGATCACCGGTCCGTGGTAACGCTTGGCTTGACGCAGGGCCTTTTCGGTGGCCTTGATGTCATGACCGTCAAATGGGCCGATGTATTTGATGTCCAGGTCCGAAAACATCGACTGCGGCACAAGCAGCCCCTTGAGTCCCGCCCGAATCGCTTCCAGCATGGTGTAGGCAGTTTCGCCGACGCGCGGCATTCGCCGCACCATGTGACCGATGCCGCGCATCGTGGATTCGTAACGCGGGTCGGTTCGCAGGCCCGAAAACTGCTTGGCCAACCCGCCCACCGTTGGCTGGTAGGAGCGTCCGTTGTCGTTGACGACGATCACGATCGGCAGGTCGTCGACGGCAATGTTGTTGAGCGCCTCCCACGCCATGCCACCCGTCAACGAGCCGTCACCGACCACCGCCACGACCTTGCGATCCCTCTGCCCCTGCAGATTGAAAGCCCTGGCGATGCCTTCGGCCCAAGACAGCGCCGTCGAGGCGTGTGAGTTTTCGACCCAATCGTGTTCCGACTCGGCCCGTGACGGGTAGCCCGACAGCCCGCCGGCCTGGCGCAGCGTGTCAAATTGGTCGGCCCGTCCCGTCAGCATCTTGTGGACGTAAGACTGGTGGCCGGTGTCGAAGATTATCGGGTCCTTGGGCGAGTCGAACACCCGGTGAAGCGCTATCGTCAGTTCGACGACGCCAAGATTCGAACCAAGATGACCACCGGTGCGCCCGACGTGTGTCACCAGCGAGCGCCGGATCTCGGTCGCCAGTTCGGCCAGCTCGGCCGGTTTCAGCGCCCGCAGGTCTGCAGGGGTTTTGATGAGGTCGAGCAATGGCACGCGTCTTATCCTAGTTGCCCGGGTCAACAATCGGTGTCGAAAGTTGCCACGCATTCCACGTGGGCCGTCATCGGAAACAAATCGAAGGCCCGAAACTCACGCAACCCGTAGCCAAGGGTGGCCAGTATCGCGGTGTCGCGGCCAAGGGCGGCCTCGTCGCAGGCCACGTAAGCGACGGCCCGGGGACGGCTGGCGGCGATCCGCTCAATGACGGTCTGGCCAGCGCCGGAGCGCGGCGGGTCGAGCACCACCAGATCGACTCGCTTCCAGTGCGCCATTGTCAGCCAGTTCGGATATTCGGCGCGGACAGCCTCAAAGCGGGCTTCCGGCACGTTGCGCCTGGCCAGCTCGACTGCGGCGTGATTTCTTTCGACCCCGAACACGTCCACCCCGGTGCTGGCGAGCGTCCCCGCGAACAAGCCGACGCCGCAGTAAAGATCGAATGCTTTCTCCCCCGGCTGTGGGTCTAGCGCCTCCAAAACGGCCCTGGACAGGGCGTCGGCGGCGCCTGGGTGCACCTGCCAGAAACCATCCGCCCGCACCTCAAAGGCCCGCCCAAGGGCGCGCTGCGACACGACGTCATCACCCGCCAACACGCCCCGGCCCGGCGACCAGACGGCGACACTGTCAGCCACTGTGACACAGATCTCAGCCCTGTCGTCCAACCCGGCCCGCCTCTTCAACTCGACCAGGTCGTTGGCCGACGGCCCGGGTGCCGCCAGCGGGCAACCGGCCGGCGGCAGCGCCACCAGGTCGTGTGACCGAGCGCCCCGCAGGCCGACGACCCCGCCATCCGTCAGGTAACGCATCCGGGTGCGCCAGCCCAGGCCGTCGACGTCCCCCGGAACCGGCTCAACCGTCGCCGCCACGTGGCGGTGCCCCAGCCGCCACATCTGTTCGGCGATGACCTCGGCTTTCAGCTCGCGCTGCCGCGTAAGCTCGATGTGCTGCCAGTCGCAGCCGCCGCACAACCCAGCCACCGGGCAGGGCGGCGTGACCCTGTCGGGCGATGGCGTGATGACTCCAGTGACGGCGCCCCGCCACCAGGTGGCGTGGCTGTCGTCGGTCACCTCGATATCGACCGTTTCGCCCGGGATGCCGCCGCGGACGAACACCACCCGCCCGTCGTCCAGACGGGCGACGGATTCCCCGCCCTTGGCGATCGAGGACAAACCAACTTGCATGCTTTCAAGATTAGTTGTGTTACCCCGTTCCCCTAGACTTGTTCTAGGTAAGGAGAGATTTAGTGCACATCGTCATCATGGGCTGCGGTCGCGTCGGCTCGTCGCTCGCCCGCATTCTGGAGCGGCACGGCGAGACAGTCGCGGTCATCGACCTCGACGTCGAGTCGTTCCGCCGGCTTGGCCCCGATTTTGAGGGGCGCACGATCAAGGGCTCCGGCTTCGACCGTGACGTCCTGATACGCGCTGGCATCAAGCAAGCTGACGGGTTCGCCGCGCTCAGCTCCGGCGACAACTCCAACATTTTGGCTGCCCGCGTCGTGCGCGACGAGTTCGGTCTGCAAAACGTCGTCGCCCGCATCTACGACTCAGCCCGCGCGGATATCTACGAAAAGCTCGGCATACCGACGGTGGCGACCGTGCGGTGGGCCGCCGTTCAGGCGATGAGCCATCTGCTGCCAATGGTGGCCGAACCGGTGTGGCGCGACCCGTCGGGGTCGACGTTGATACTGCAAGCCCCACTCGATGCCCGTTGGGTCGGGCGATCCGTCGCCGATGTCGAGCAGGCCACCAACGCCCGCATCCCGACGATCGTTCGGCTGGGCACCGGACTTGTGCCGTCGGCCGGCACAATCGTCGAGGCCGGGGACGTCGTCTACTTGAGCGTGGCGGTCGATGATCTTGTCAAGTTGAGTTCGGAGTTGCGATGAGGGTTGCAATTGTTGGCGCAGGAGATGTTGGAAGGGCGATAGCCCGCGACTTGATCAACCAAGGCCACGAGGTCTTGCTGATCGAGAAAAACCCCCATGCCGTGCGATCCGACACGGTGCCCGAAGCAGAATGGCTGATGGCCGACGGTTGCGAGCTGGACTCGCTTCACGAGGCTGAGCTACAAACCTGCGATGTCTGCGTCGCCGCAACTGGCGATGACAAGGCCAACCTGGTGCACTCCTTGCTGGCCAAGACCGAGTTTGGCGTGGCCCGCACGGTCGCCCGAATCAATCACCCCGAAAACGAGTGGCTTTTCACCGAAAAATGGGGAGTTGACGTGGCAGTCTCGATCCCGCGCATCATGAGTGCGCTGGTGGAGGAAGCAGTGTCAGTCGAGGACGCCGTCAAGCGTCACTTCGGCTGATTCGGCAGGTTGGCAGCCAAGGATGCCGGAATCTCCATGCCAATCAGCTCGCCCGGCACCTTCGGGGTGTCTCCGCGCCGCACAACCAAGTTGCAGAAAAACTCGAACAGTAGTTGCGCATCGTCCCCCGACTTGTCGGAGTTGACGGCCTGGCCCATCAGCACGCCGCGCAGCAACCACTTCGGCCCCTGCGCCAACCATGTCAGACTGCGTTGCTTTATCTCGCGTCCGTCGGACGCCTTGCCGGGCAGCACACGCCTGATCTGGGTGCCCAACGGGCCCTTCTCCAGCGTCATCGTGCCACCGGCCTTGTCGGTCGCCGCGGCCATCTCATCGCGAACTTGGCCCAGCATCGAGCCGCGGGCCGGCGCCGCGAACAGCGCCACCTCGAGCGCCGATTTCTTGTCCACCACCATGAGCGCCTGCACCTGTCCGTTGGCCTGGCTCACCTGCAACTGAAGCTGCATGTCGTCGAAGGGCGTCACAATGAGGGTACCGAAATCAATGCGCTGCACATCATCGGCATCCAGGTCGACCTCGCTGATGTCGAACGGGCCATCCTCGCGCCAGTCGCGCGACGCATCCAAGGCCTGCCATTCGTCAACCTCATCGTCGGGCTCATCGTCGGCCTCGTCGTCAGCATCCGATTCTGGCTCGTCGTCCGGCGACCCGTCGGTCTTATCAGCGTCCTCTTCGGCCTCGTAAACAGCCAGATCCTCTTCGTCGACCTTCTCACCAAGGTCACTGTCGTCGACCGGTGAGGTCTTCTTTCGTCCGAACATGATTCTCCTAAACGTTTTTCTGCCTCAAGCCTACCTTTTGGGCGACGCAATCATGTCCGCATCACTAGTAGACTCTTGCCAGAAGGAGTTACTATGAGTCTCGGCAACAAGATCGCTTTCGCTATCGTCGGCGCCGTCACGGCCGCTGTTGCCGACAAAGTCCTCAGCGGCACCTGGACGCGCCTGACTGGCAACAAGCCACCCAGTCTTTCAGACCCGGAGGAACCGGTCGCCCGCACCTTGGCCTGGATAGGGCTGAGTGGTCTGGTGATGGCCGGCACGCAGATCTTCCTGAACCGTCTCGGAGAAAACCGTTGGCAAGCCAAACCTAAGCCTCTGGTTGTCGAGATCGGCAAAAACAAGCGCAAGTAAGAGCTCCATTCCCCTGCCAAGGAGGGGAATTCGGGAATGGCCCCGCTAGACGCAGTCGACGCAGTACTCTTGGCCGTCGCGCACCGCGGCGATCTGGGTGCGATTCTTGACGAGGAAGCACCCGGCGCAGATGAACTCATCAGCCTGGCGAGGCAGCACCCGCACCGTCAATTCCTCATGGGAAAGGTCAGCTCCCGGCAGTTCGAACGATTCGGCCGCCTCCACCTCGTCTTCGTCAACTTGGCCGGATTGTTTGTCATTGCGCCGCGACTTGAGCTCCTCGATTGAATCCTCGGGAACCTCTTCATCTGGCTTGCGTGGGGCGTCGTAATCGGTCGCCATGGGCTTCCTTCCATCTGCGTTCTCTGAGGTTGGGGTGTGACCTTCAGAGGCCCAGTATTTTAAACCCATCGCGGGCAAAGTTCCAGCCCCCAGCCGGTGTGTCTCATTTCGTGGGCACAGATGTGTCATAATCCGACACTCTCAAGCGGCGCTCCAGGCTTGGATGCCGCCCGCGCAGCAACCCGGCCCGTCTGCCTATAGGCTTGATGGTGAAGGAAAGGCCAGCATGACCGATGCGTTGTCTCCGCGCGAGATTCAATCGCGCATTCGGGCTGGTGCCTCCGTTCAGGACGTCGTGGACAGCTCCGGCATGCCGGTGTCGGCGGTGGAACCCTTTGCCGGGCCAGTGCTGGCTGAGCGGGCCTACATCGCCAACCAGGCAACCAGAGGTCAGGTGCACCGCACCGACACACCGACCCACCAGACCTTGGCTGAGATTGTGGGCGACCGGCTCGCCAGCCGGGGGCTGACCAGTGCAGACGTCACCTGGGATGCGTGGCGCGGCAACGACCGTCTTTGGACACTGCGGGCTTCTTACCGTTCCGGATCAGCCTTGCACGAGGGGGTCTTCCGCTACGACCCGGCCGGACGTTTCTCAACGGCGGTCGATGATGAGGCCCGTTGGCTGGTCGGTGAACGCTCGGCGGCGCATGGGCCGCAGCGGGGCCGTCGTCCAGCGGCTCGCGGTGTCGACGTGGACAGTGAGCCGACGATCGACCTTGATCCGGCGCGACTGGGCGGCCCGCACATTGACTTCGAGCCCGACGACTACTCCCCCGCCAAGCTGGCCGAGGTGGACGGCATATATGACTTGGTGACGGAGCCAGAAATCGGCATGGACGTGCTTTACGACATGCTGGCGGGCTTCAACGAAGACTCGGTGCGGATCTACGAAGGGTTGACGCGCAAGACCACCGAACCGTCCGCCGAGCCCCTGCCGATGGACGACGACCCCGCCCTGAACGCAACCGGCACGGCCCCTTCGAGCGAGCCCGGCGAGTTGCCAACCAAGCCCCACGATGAGGCCAAAGAGCCCACCCAGCGCATACCGAAATCGAAGAAACGCGCCACCGTCCCCACCTGGGACGAGATCATGTTCGGCAGCCCCCAGGCAGGCTAGGAGATCCCCCTAGTCGAAGGGCAGCACGGCGGGGCTGAGGGTCGTGCCCGTGGGCTTGGCCTGGTGAAGCCGGTGGTGGACGCGGCACAGCACCTGGTATTGAACCTCTCCGCCGCCATCGTCTCCGTCCATGTCGCCAACCATCACCTGTGGACCGTCCACCACCATGACGCCGTTGATGACGCGGGCCGTGTGGGTTCCCGGACGGCCACACCAACAAAGCGGCCGCACCGGCGTCATTTCCACGCGATCGGCCACCTCGACCAGTCGCTTCGACCCCGCCCACAGCTCCGTGCGGCAGTCAGTCAGCAGGCCGAAGCAGAACACGTCGACGTCCCATTCGTCGGCGGCGAGTGCCAGCTCGTCGATCTGACTTGGCGTGTAAAACTGGGCCTCGTCGCAGACCAGAAAGTCGATGCGCTCGCCGCATTCGCGCAGGTCCCTGATGAAGTCCAGGAAGCTGAATTCCGGGTCGACCTCGATGGCGGTCTCGTCCAAGCCGATGCGGGATGTGATGTGGGCCTCGCCACCCCGATCCTGACTGGTGAACAACCAGCCCTTGCGATCATGGGACGACTGCGTGTGCGCCATCTGCAGAGCCAGCGTCGACTTTCCAGAGTCCATCGGACCGGCGAAATAGACAAGCTGACGGGGCGCAGCCCGTCCCGTTCCTGTCGTCATGCCATGCCTTTCAGTAGTGGGACCAGGCGCTCCTGATCGGTGATCGAGCCGTGCATGCCGATCATTTGCGCCTCCCGGGGACGCGCCGAGGTCAGCGCGACCCAGTCATCGTGGAACGCCACCACAACGTCGCCGAAACGCTTCGCCACCTCAGGTGTCGGCGGCGTTCCACCAAACAATGGTAAGGCCTGCTCCCTGGTGAAAACATCGGCGCGGCCGCCCCACCAAGTGGTCCAGCGGTCGGCCACCGCCTCGGGCTCACCGGTGTAGAGATAGCGGAAGCGGGCCTCCCCCGCCACCATGTCGATGCCCTTGGCCAGTTCGGGTTCGTCGTCGATCAGCACCTTGTGGGTGGGCGGCACATCGACCATCCCGTGATCGCCGGTAATTGTCAGCGCCGTACCGGTTGGCAGGGTTTCGAGCAACTGCCCGACACAACCGTCGATCCGACGCAGTTGACGTCGCCAGGCCGACGACCGCCAACCTCGGGCGTGGCCAGTGTGGTCGAGGCTGCGGATGTAAAAATAGGTCAACGGGTGGGTCTTGACAACATCGGCGACCTGCGCGGCTTGGGCCATCCAATCGCTTTCGTGCTCAATCCCGACGAAGTCGGCCCCGCGCAGAATCGCCCTTGTCAAACCGCTGTTCGCAAACGCCGCGGGAACCATCACCGCTGAGGGCAAGCCTTCGGCGCCCAGACGCTCGAACCAGGTGGGCACCGGCTGGGCAGCCTCCGGGACAAAGCTTGGGTCGTCCCACAGGATGGTGTTCATGGCGAAACCGGGGCGCGTCCGAAAGGCGAACCCGACAAGGCCGTGCTGAGCGGTTTCGGCACCGGTCAACAGGGACGTGATGGACGCGGCTGTTGTTGACGGCAGGCCCGCCTGGAGTTCAGTGCGCGGCAGTGATGTCAGTGTGGGCGCCAGCGAGGGATCGTCGTCCAGGTTGAGCGAGCCCAGCCCGTCGATCAGCACCACAACGCTGGGTTGGGTGCCCAGGTGCGCGACGACGCCGGCCATGACGCCGCTCAGCCCGGGCATTTCCTTCACCCACCAATCTTCCCACACTGGAGCGCCACTAGTGCGGCGTGCCGGACGTTGCTTTCGCCGTGGACATTGGCAAAATTGGAAGACGCCGAAGGAGGACCATGACCACCACCCTGCTGTCCGACACCGACACCGATGGGCGCATCCAGGACACGGATATCAGCTCCGAGATGGAGTCGAGCTACCTCGAATACGCCTACTCCGTCATCTATGCCCGTGCCTTGCCCGATGCCAGGGACGGGCTCAAACCCGTCCAGCGCCGCATCCTCTATTCGATGGACGCGGACGGTCTGCGGCCGGACAAGGCCTTCGTCAAGTGCGCCCGCGTCGTGGGCAACGTCATGGGCAAGTTGCACCCGCACGGCGATGCGGCGATCTACGACGCGATGGTGCGGCTGGGACAGCCCTGGGCGATGCGCCTGCCGCTCGTCGAAGGCCATGGCAACTTCGGTTCGCTGGATGCCGGCCCGGCCGCGCCTCGCTACACCGAATGCCGCATGGCACCGGCCGCCCTGGCAATGTGCGACGGGCTGGACGAGGACACGGTGGACTTCCGGCCCAACTATGACGGCAAAGAGCTGGAGCCGTCCGTCCTGCCAGCGGCCTTCCCGAACCTGCTGGTCAACGGGGCGTCGGGCATCGCCGTGGGCATGGCGACCAACATGGCGCCCCACAATCTGGGTGAGGTGGTCGCGGCGCTGCGCCACCTGCTCGACCACCCCGACGCCAGCCTGGACGACCTGATGCGCTTCATCCCCGGGCCGGATTTCGCCTCCGGCGGGAAGATCGTCGGCCTGGACGGGGTGCGCGACGCCTACGCCACTGGACGCGGCACAATGCGACTGCGGGCGACCGCCCGGGTCGAGCAGGTGAACCCGCGCCGGCGGGGCATCGTCGTCACGGAGCTGCCGGCGATGATCGGGCCAGAGAAGATCATCGAGCAGATCAAGGCTTTGGTGGGGGCCAAGAAGCTGACCGGCATCGCCGATGTCAAGGATCTGACGGACCTGAAGAACGGGCTGCGACTGGTGATCGAGGTGAAGAACGGCATCAACCCGGACGCCCTGCTGGAGCAGTTGTACAAGTCGACCAAGCTGGAGGATTCCTTCGCCATCAACGCCGTGGCGCTGGT
Source organism: Propionibacteriaceae bacterium (assembly GCA_009778875.1). Classification (GTDB taxonomy): domain Bacteria; phylum Actinomycetota; class Actinomycetes; order Propionibacteriales; family Propionibacteriaceae; genus WRGV01. The sequence goes on from WRFI01000012.1 coordinate 19,828, forward strand.
GGACGGCCAGCCCCGCACGCTGGGCCTCAAGGCGCTGCTGGAGGTCTACTTGGAGCACCGCCTGAGCGTCACCCTGCGGCGCACCAAGCACCAGTTGGCCAAGGCCGAGGCGCGGCTGCATCTCGTGGACGGGCTGTTGCTGGCGATGCTCGACATCGACGTCGTCATCAACATCATCCGCAACTCGGACGAGGCCAACCAGGCGAAACAACGCCTGATGGGGGCATTCGAGTTAACCGATGTGCAGGCCACCTACATTCTCGATATGCAACTGCGCCAGCTGACCCGGCTCAGCACAATCCGGCTGGAAGCCGAACGGGATCAGCTGCACGAGCGTATCGCCGAACTGAGCGCCATCATCGAAGACCCAGCCAAGCTGCGCCATCTGGTCGGCCAGCAACTGGCCGAGGTCGCCCAGACCTACGGCGACCCGCGACGCACTGTCTTGCTCGAAGGGGGCGGCGTGGTCTCGGCGGTGGCCGCGACCCCGCTCGAAATCCCGGACGGGCCGTGCGTGGTGATGCTGTCGTCCGTCGGTCTGCTGGGCCGGGTTGACCTGCCCGACGGCGCGACCAGCCCGTCCCCCAACGGGCCGCGGGCCAACCATGACGTGCTGGTGTCGCAGGTGGCGACGACGGCCCACGGCGTCTTCGGCCTGGTGACCAACAAAGGACGATTGCTGAAGTACTCCGCCCTGGCGCTGCCGGCCGTCCCCCTGACGGCCGTGGTGCCAAACCTGCAGGGTGGCTCACCGGTTGGTGAACTGGTGGCCCTGGACAAGGGCGAGCGGGTGCTGGCGGCCGTGCCCTTGGACGACTCGGCGGTGGTGGCGATGGGCACGAGAAGCGGTGTCGTCAAGCGGGCCAACCCCGAGGTGCTCGGCAAGGACAGTTGGGAGATCATCAGGCTGGACGACGGCGACGAGCTGGTGGGCGCCTGCGCGCCGGTGGACGGCGACGAGTTGGTGTTCGTCACGTCCGACGCCCAACTGCTGCACTTCCCCGCGGGCGCCGTTCGGCCTCAGGGGCGCTCTGGCGGCGGGATGGCCGGCGTGAAGCTGGCCGCCGGGGCCCGGGTGGTCTGGTTCGGCACCGTGCCGGCGCGCTGCCTGGCCGAAGGGGCCGTCCTTGTGACCGTCTCAGGCACGACGACGGCCCTGCCCGGCACCCAGTGCGGCAACATCAAGGTGACGCCGTTTGCCGAATACCCGGGAAAGGGACGCGCCACCGGCGGTGTGCGTTGCCATCGCTTCCTGAAAGGCGAGGACACCTTGTTGGTGGCTTGGGCCGGTGCCACCCCGGCGGCAGGCGCCTCCCCCGCCGGCACCCCGATCGACCTGCCCCCGGCAACGGGACGCAGGGACGGCTCCGGCACCCCGACGATGCAACCGGTGGCGGCGGTGGCGACCAGAACATGGGTGTGACACAGACAAAGCTGCCTGGTCACAAGAAATTCAGCATCCCGGTGAACTCGTCCGGCGGGAAAAACCTAATATGTGTCCCCGCGACATCGTAAGGTAGCACAACGAATTGGCCGTCATGGTACCAACAGACCTGGGTCGTCAACGAGCCCGGACCGGCTTCGTACGCATGCGTTACAGCCGAAGCCAGTTGTGCGAATGCCCCGATGACTTGCGGGCCATTGATGGGGTATAGAACCACGACGCTACGGGTTGGAACCGCGACCACGGCGCCATGCGCACCAAGGAGTTCAGGATGACTATCCAAATCGAACAGGAGGTTGCCCGCAAAAAAGTGTTCGGTTTCAACGATGAAGTACGGCTGACCCGCCAAATCAGCTTTTCCAATGGGCCAGTCGTAATTCTGTTTGACGTTGTCGATGCCGCGAGTGAACAGCTCATCCGCCGGTTTTCCCCAGTGCTCCATGCTGTCTTTGTCAACACAGACGATCGCGGTGGGAAAGTCAAGAACGAGCGTTTGCCGAAGATTGCCGGCAAATGGTCTCGTGGTCACATCCACCCAGTCAGCTGGTATATGACTCAAGTACTCATCGTCATGAAGCCGGACAGCCAGATACTGTTCTATCTGCTCGAAGCAGTTGAGATCCAGCTGGCTCAAGAATGTCTCGTTGACGAAGATGGAATCAAATTGACCGTCGATCATTTGCCCGTAGGCTGATTCGGGTATCTGGCAGCACATCTGAACAATATTCGCGAGACCCAATGTCTGAGGTCCTTGCAGAACAACGGTGCCGTCTTCCGTCCGATACGAAATATCGTGACGGGTGAAGTAACCGTCAATCGCCACCATCATTGCGTCAAATTGCCGCGAATTGAGCGGCCTTGCCCACTCCGGCACACTTGTCTTCCCACGACCGAACATGGTCACCTCCAAACCGATGGGGCACCTTGCCCACCGGTGCAACAGTACCAGTCTGTCATGTCGCCGGTTGCCGGAGCCCGGACTGACCGCTCAGACTGTCGGTGTCATGTCCTCAACGCCGGCCGTCACAGCGTCCGCCTCATCGGGGCCGACGTCTTTGATCTCGCTGGCGTGGATACGCTTGCTGCCGGCCAGCAACAGCACACCACCCGCGGCGAACAGGATGATGATGCTCAGGATGCCGAATTCGCTGCGGCCGTGCGTCAGGGCCGACATCAGGGCCATCATGGCCGGGCCGATGATCGAGGCAAAGCGGCTGAAGATGTTGAAGAAGCCGAAGTACTCGTTGCTCTGGTCGCGCGGCACCATGCGCCCGAACTGCGAGCGAGACAGCGCCTGGATGCCGCCCTGGGACGTGCCGACCAGGCCGGCCATGACGAAGAACAGCACGATGCCCCGGCTGATCGCGGCCTCGTGCGCGTCGCCCGTCGTCGAGTTGATGCTGTAGCCCATGTAGAAGCCCATCACGCAGATGAACACGTAGACGCAGATGCCGACGATGATCAGGCGCAGGCCACCGAAGCGGTTGGCCAGCCAGCCGAACAGCAACGAGAACGGCACGGCCACCACCTGGGTGATCAGTATCGCCACGATCATCAAGGTCCGGCTCAGACCCAGGGTCGTCCCGTAGGACGTCGCCATCGAGATGACGGTGCCCACGCCGTCAATGTAGAAGAAGAAGGCGATGGTGAAAAGGAACATCCCCTTGTTGTGGAATATCGCCATGGCCGTGTGGCCAAGCTCCTTGAACAGCGTGTGGACCACTTCGCTGCGCGGCTTCGGGTTGTAGTGCGTCTGCTTGACGTTGAAGGCCATCGGGATGCTGAACAGTATCCACCACAGCGCCGTCAGCGCGAAGGAGATCTTCACGACCGTCGTCATGTCGGGCAGGACGAACATCAGCACCGCCGTGATGATCAGCATCATGGTGCCACCACCGAAATAGCCGACGGCGAAGGCGGTCGTCGAAACCCGGTGCATTCGGTCACGGTCGGTCACGTCGGTGATAAATGAGTCGTAGAACAGGTTGGCCAAGTTGTAGGCGATGTTCGACAAGATGTAGCCCACCAGCAGAACCGGCGCGCTGCCGCCAAGGATCAGGAAAACCATCAAAAGCGCCCCCGACAAGGCAAACCCTGCCCACATCCGCTTCTTCATGCCCTGGGTGTCGCCGATGGCGCCGAGAATGGGGCAGCTGATGGCCGCCACCAGCATGATGAAGCTTTGGGCATAGCCTTTCCACTGCAAAGCGACGTTGGGGTCGTGGAAGAAGCCGGCGAAATAGATCGGGAATATCGCCGTCAACACGATGGTGGCG
>WRFI01000013.1 GCA_009778875.1 Propionibacteriaceae bacterium
CGGCTGGGGCATGACCGGCTCACCGTACCAACCCGAGTCCATGATGGAGAAGATCCTGTTCGCCTGTGACGAGTTGACCGGATTCATTGGCGCCGTCGCTGTCGTACGGCCGTCCAAGTCCGTTCAGGATCTCGAAGTCAGCTCGGTGAAAAAGAAATTCAAACAACCCAGCTTCGCCGCCGCCGTCTCACGGGACACCATCCAAGAAGGCGCCGAGGCCTTGGGCTGGACCCTGGACGACCTCATCGCGCGCACCATCCAAGCCATGCGAACCCTGGACTTTGTTGACTAACGGCCCTGATCACCGCCAGCTTTCCGCCCGGCAGGTCACGGGCACAAAACCAGAAACTTCGAACAACAGCTGTCCCGGCCCCAGGGTGACCTCGTTCAGAAGGCCCTGAGACAGGCCCGTACAGGCATCCCAACGTGGAGCAAAACATGAGTGAGGGAACTAGTATGGGTGTGTGGCGGACGAAGATCAGGTGTGCCCCAACTGCGGCTCAAGCAGCACGGCCAAAATCATGTATGGACGTGTCACCTTCAACGATGAGTTGAGGAAGGACCTCGAAGCAAAACGGGTCAAACTGGGCGGGTGCATCATCACTACCTATTCTCGCGAGTGGTACTGCAACGACTGCAGCGAGAACTTCGGCAGGAAAATAATGACCGACGTGGATGAGGAAGTTGAGCTAGGCGAGGGCCGCGCTTGAGACTGGCCTAGGCGGTGTCGGCGAGCAGCCTGGATGCCCAGCTGTGGACATTCGGATTGTCGTCGATGACGAACTCTTGGCCTTTGGCTGCGGATTGGAAGTAGTCGTCGTGGAGGCTGGCTGGGCTGTGGTAGCTGATCGACGCTGTCCGCATCCAGTCGAGCAGCAGCCACTGCGACATGCGGTGTCCTGGGGCTGTGAGCACCCGGTTATCGCGGCAGGCCAGTGTCCCACCGCCCGGCAAGGCCGTGCCCAGCAGGTGGTCTGCTGCGACGTACAGGGTGTTGTTGGTGCACGCGTCATATCCGGCGTGCGGATGCCACGGATATTCCCGTACGGCATCGCCTTGGACGACTTGTCCGACCTGAAGATAGCCGAACACGATGTGCAGGACCGGGGCCTGCCGGACATACCGCAGGTGCCCATCGACAAGGTCGGTTTGCCGGTAGCGCCCGAAGAACAAGAACAGGTCACCCACGCCGACCCCCTGGTTGGCCAGATGCGTCTGGGCGGCGTTCACCTGCCCGAACGCGGGCACCCAACCCACTGCCTCGCCGCGACGTAGGTCCGGGTCAAGATGGCAGAACCCGGCGGCCATCCCGATGTCGCCACCCAGATCGGTGATGATCTGCTCATATGTGACGCCACCATGGGTGAGTTCAGCGAACCGGCGTCCCGGCGCCGACGTGGGAATCGGCAGGGACAGCAACGTTCCGTCGGGCAGGATCGGGCTGGGGATACGACCGTACTGGCTGTCGAAACCCTTGCGCGATAAGACGACTCTCATGCCACACCCCGGCATTGCTGCCCGGAAGATCTTGGGTCGGCGGCTCGTTTCTGGCTGGTATCGTCAAACAGTCCCGCCCAGTCGCCGTTCAGCAGGTCCTCAAGTTCGCGTAGGGTGTCCGGGTCCTGGGTGATGGAGTGGCCCCGGCCATGATGGAGTCGTTGCTCCAGCGGCACCCACGGGGCGTCGGGGCCGAAGTAGACGAAGTGGTCGGACAGCAGCACGTACTGCCCGCTCAGGTCGTGGGCCTTGTTGCCCAAGTTCTCGTGGTCGCCGTCGGAGTGCGCGCTGGGGCAGATCTGGAGGGTGGTGGCGGGATCGTTTCCGGTGTAGATCGCGTCACCATGCCAGCACGGGTCCTGGTCGGTCACCGGATCAGTACGCACCGGTCGCTTCTCGGGATGTTCTAGGTAGTACCTCTCGAAATCTGTCACCCCAGTGACCTGCATGGCGAACACGACGCCACGGCGTACATGGTCGTGAAGGTGGGTTCCGGCCAGGCCTACCACCCATATGTTCAGATTGCGTACTGTATCGGGAGGCAGTGCCTCCACCTGCCGCACATCGTCGCAGCCCGTCGCCGCCAAGACTCGATGCCCCACTCCCTTGCGGAGCTGGGGTTTGCAACAGGCAAGCGTACACAACCCGAAGAACGGGTTCGGCGCGAACCCGGTATCAGCCACCACCACGTAGCTGAACACCATATCCACCTTGCTCTCTCGCACAGGTGGGATTCTACCGAGCCGGTCAGACATGGGTTGGCAGGCGGCCATAACCGGGGGTGAGTCAGCAGTGTGGTGGTTGATTGCGTGTTTGTCATGACTTGGTTCATCGTCCAGATAAGGTGGTCGCGCCCAGAGTGGTCGAGCGCTCCCCAAAACAACAAAACCTGAACCCTCACCACAAGGGTTCAGCAGTTTTCTATGTCCCGACACATCACATCGTCGGCCTAAGTGGGTACTTCTCAAACTTTCATATTGAGATGAAACACCTTGTCAGCAGGTTGTTTTCGACGATGGGATCGGCGGATCATGTTTCCGGACAGGCGGAAATCGTCGATTGGCGAGGGTCTGTGGCGCGAAATAGCGGAAAAGTTCAACCTTCCATCGCCTGGTCGAGGGGGACGAGGTGTTGGCCCGGTACGCCGCCGGGAAAGGTGGCAAGATACCTGCCGACCAGTACAAGGTGCATCGGAACAGGATCTGGCGTCAGGCCGTGAAACGTAGGATTGCCTTCGATATGAAACAAGCGGCCTGATGCTCGTTGCTGATCCAGCAAAGTGCGCAGTCCTGTTTATGGTCCCAGTGAATCGGCGGGGATGACGATGACGCCGTCGTCTCGGTGTTGGGCGATTCCGCCAACACCGACCAGCACAATCATTGCGGCCGGAGCCGGGTCGCCTGCCTTGAGCATTTTGTCACGCAAGCGCAACAGCGTCGACGCGGCCTGATCTACTTGCTGGTGTCCCAACTTCACCTCCACGCCCACCCAGGCCCCGTTCGGCAAAGTCAGGATCGCGTCCACCTCCAGATCGGCGTCATCACGGTAGTGCCAGAGGGTGGCGCGAAGCTGCTGAGCGTACACTAAAAGGTCGCGCATCATCAATGACTCAAACAGGAAACCAAGGGTCTTGGGCTCCCGCTTCAACGACTCAGCGCTGGACTGCATGCCGGCCACAGCCAAAGACGGATCGACAAGCATCCATTTTGGTGCCTGACGCAGCTTGACCGGCGAACGCAAAGCTGGGTTCCAGGCAGGAATCCGCTCAACGACGTACAGCCGTTCCAGCAGTCCCAAGTACACGCCCAGGGTCTTGATGTCGAGTTCTGGCCCGGCAGCCTGGGCGATATCGCGCTGCATGGCTGCCAAGCTGACGGTCGTCGAGGTGTTGCGCGCAAGCGAACGCAGCAACGCCATCACTTTGGCCGGATCTCGACGCACACCGTCAACTTGAGACACATCCACCCGCGCCAACCCGTCCAGATATGACTCCGCCAGGTCCTGCGACACGTCAAGCCGACGGCCCAGGCTGGCCGGCCATCCACCACGAATGACAGCGGAGACTAACTCGTCCAAGGTGAGCCGCGAGGCAAGTGGGGTGACCGGTTCGCCATCCAGCACAGCAGACAGCGAGACGATGCCGGTCGACTCGCCAGACTCAAATAGTGTCATGGGACGCATCCGTAGGCGTACAATCCGACCCGTCCCGCTGTGAGCGACAGCACCTTCGCTCGGTGTCGATGACCCTGTCAGCAGGAACCGCCCAACCGATGGGTTGGCGTCCACATCGAAGCGAACCGCATCCCAGATACCTGGCACTTCTTGCCACTCATCGATAGCATGGGGCTGCTCACCGTGTAGAGCAGCTGCGAGATCGAGCTCGGCCAGCGTTCTATTGGCGAAGCCCCCTGAGGGATCTGACACGAAGTACACCGAGTTGGCGTGGTTGAGCGAGGTCCACGTCTTGCCGCACCACTTCGGACCCTCAATACTCACCGCACCAACCGCGCCAAGCAAACGGTCCACCACAGGATCGATCACACGGGCGCGGTACCTGTCAGGACGCATGGACATGCATCCCAGCATACCCAACTCCTAGATTTACGATGCATTGAATCCCTGATATGAGACGTATTCATTCCCTGGTTTGTGGTAGCAAGAGGTCTGGAAATGATGAAAACAAGGGCCAACAAGCCCCTAAAAGTCGGCCTATGTGGGTACTTCTCAAACCTTCATGTTGAGATGAATCAGCTTGTCAGTCTGATGGGAACGAGCATAAAGGCGGCGAGGAAGCCGCGATGGCCTACGCGACAGCCGCCTACGGCGACACGGTCCCCATCCTGGCTGGCATCCTCGCGGCGCGTCATTGGCACGCCATCCCTCGTGCCATCGCGGTCACTGTGATCGTCGTACCCGAACAGCACCGCCCTGTCACACTCGCCACCGGTGGCCGGGTGGTGTTCACCCAACGGGACACCATCAAGATTGACGCCGTCCCGGTGACTGTCGGCTTGGGCGTGATGCGGGTCACGGGAATCGAACAAACCCTGGTCGACCTGATCACACGTCCTGATCTCGGTGGCCTACCCGCCGAAGCACGGGCAGCGGCAGCGTCTCTGATCGCCCAGGCTAACACGGACCGTTTAGCTTCAGTCGTCAACGCTTTACCGACGACCACGGCAACGAAAGTACGCGCTTGGCTCGCCGAGCAAGGAAACGCTGGTGTCCGAAGCCAACCCTGAACCACGCCAGGAACGCCTCACACGGGCAGAACCGACCGTCACCGGGCTCCAGCCCGAAGAGCGGAACCGATGGGCCTTACGGTTCGGCGTTGCCCCCACCCAGATCGACCACGTTCACGTGATCTCCCACCTGCGCGAAGACCGCCGCCTGGACGGACACCATGTGTGACGTTCCCGCCGATGCGGTAGACGGTGACGGTCCGGGTTGCCGCGTGAGCATGGTTGCGATGCGAGCCATGTCTCGGCGCTGGATCAGCGATGACGGCTCGCCCAACGGTTTGGCCCCGGTCACATTCCAGGTGTCCCGATAGGCGGCGACGGCCAGCCCAGTTTCCTCCCACCAGCGCAAACCAGCCCGGTCGGCGGGGCGTGGCCCCAGCCCCACAGTCGAGGACTCGTGATCGCGGAGCGCCTGATGGAATAGGTCGTCGGCGCGGTGGCGCATGGACTGCATGCGTTCGTCGATGGCCTGAGCCATGGCCGGGTCCAGTCGGTCGCTGATCTGAGGAACCAGGCCGAGTGTGTAGTGAGATGCAGTGCGTACACGGCGTTCGGCTGTCGTCGCATCGACGTACCTGCTGAGCCGTCCATGCAGAACGGAGGCCACATCGACGGCTCCGACCATTGATCTGGCGGCGACCAGCCGTGGCAGGGTCTGTTCGGGGTGGATGCCGTTGGCTTCGGCGCGGCGCAGTTCGGCGCACAACGGGCCGAACGCCTCCGAGTCCAGCACCGATCCCTGCTGCGTGTTGTTGAGGCCGCATTGGGGACGAACGCCGTCCATCGGTCTTGCTGCGCGGCTGAGATCAGCGTTTCTATCTCGGCGCGAAGCTGGGCGGCGTTGCCCCAGGTCTCTGCCTCGGCATGTTGCATCTGGTGGGCGGACAACTCCGCACCCGAATTGCACAACACCTCGGCCAACACCGACCGCGCGGTCGCGTCCGGGTTGTCCGACGGATGAGGCTGGTCATGCGTGTCGTCAGGCCGGTCCATGGCCACGTACGCCAGGTTGGTGTGGCGGCCTCGGGTCATGGCGACGTACAGATTCTCCCTGGTCGTCGTTGGCGTGACCAGAACATGACAGGTGTCAACCGTCACGCCCTGCGCCCGATGCGCCGTCACGGCATAACCCAGATCCAAGTGGTCGGCGGCATAGGCGGCGGCAGGGAGACGGTGCCACCCCGGCTGTACCCGGCGCGGCGGACGGTCACCTACCCGTCACCATGGGTCTTGACGATGGTCCAGCGGTCGCCGTTGCGGACCCAGCAGGTACGGCCGGCTTACAGGTGGCGGTTGTTCAGCCGCGTGATCACCACATCACCGGCAGAGGTTCGGCTCCCGTCGCCCAACGCGATCTCACGGTCGGGGGCGACCTGCCCAGCGAGGATGCGGTCGTGACGGGCCTGCGCGTTGAGTTGCTGCACGGTGGCAAGCGCGTCGGCGACCAGCAGAGACGGGACACCGCGCCGGGTGTCGTCGCGCCAGGCTTCATACGCCTCGGCGGTGACTTGGTCGAGTTCGCCGTCGGCAAGCCTTTCGTGCGCGTCGTACTGGTCGATGGCGGCAGGGTCAGCGTGCCGCAGCATTAGCGAGGCGGTCTTCTCCCACGGGTTGGTGAACCGATGGATGTCCGACAGTTCGGGTGGGTCAGCCCGGTTGGCGACGAGCATGGTGAACGCGCCACCGGCGTCGACGGCCTGCAACTGCGCCCAGTCACCCACCAGCACCACCTTCGCCCCAGCCTGGTCTGCCAGCCCGGCGATGCGGTCCAAGGTGAACGTGCCTGCCAGCGACGCCTCGTCGACGATCACCAACTGGCCCTGATGGAACTCCAGCCCGGTGTGATTATGCAGGGCAAGCCATCGGGCCGTGTTCTCCGTCGGGATGCCCAAGTCCTCGCCCAGGACGGCGGCTGCCGTGGCTGAGGGTGCCAGGCCGACCACCAATCCGGCGCCATGCTCCGTCTCCCAGGCTGCCCGCAGGGAGGCCAGCGACGTGGTCTTGCCCGCGCCTGCCGGGCCGACGAGCACGTCGATCACCCTGCCGGACGTGGCGATCCGATTGATCGCGTCGGACTGGTCCGGTCCAAGAGCGCGACCCTGCGCGTTTGGCCTGGCAACAATCCGGGAGACGGTACCGAAGGACACCACCGGAGCAACGAACGACTCAGCCAGCCCGGCCAGGCGGGTCTCCGCGTCGAACAGATCCTGGGAGGAGTAGACGGCCATATTGCGAGGCCGGAACCGAGAGGTGCCATCTGGATGCTGGAACTCGGCTGGCACGCTCATCTGGACAGGCGTCAACCGCACCGACCGGGCCTCGGCGGAATCGACGATCTGATCGGTCAACGCTTCTCGGTCGGCAGCAGTGGCGAACCGCCATGCCATCGTCTGTCGGGACGCTTCGGCGTGCAGGTTCCACCGCCGCCACTCGTCGGTCAACTCCGCCAACAAGTGCATCTGCTTCGGTGGCCGTGTCGCCAAGGTGGCTTGCTGCCGCAACTGCAGCATCATCCGGCGTGATGGCTGTAGGCCATGCTCGGCCCGGTAGGCGTCGGTCAGCCGATCCATCTCGGCGTCGATGTCTCGGGTGCGGCTGGAGAACTCGCTGATCATTTCCCCGCCGACACCGGTGATCTCCCACACCAGGTTCTGACGCCCATGTTCCAGTGCGTCCCAGCCGCCACCCAACACCCTGGTCAGGCGATCCGCCAGGACCGCATTGTGCAGCGCAGATATAATGACGATGGCGGCATGCATCGGACGGGAGTCGATGGTGCGCCACTTGCCATCCGCCAGGGTACGGACCCGGTTGGCGACCACCACATGGGTATGCAACTGAGGATCACCCGCACGAGAGTCGTAGTGGTCAAACGCCGTAGCGACGATCCCGGTCACATCGGATTGGACGACCGCACCGCCGCCCTGATCGATGCCAGCGCAGGTCGCCACCACCTGCGCCTCCATTAACCGGATCACATCCGCGACCGCGTCATGATGCGCCAGGGCGATCAACGCCTGCGTGCCACCGTCGCTGACGCCCCACAACACGCTGACGGACTTCGGCACTGAAAACGTGTAGTCGAACCCGGCGACCGCCCGACGGGTACCACGCTCAGTATCGTCACGCTCAATCTCCACCAACGCCTGAGCACACTCCGTGTCACTCAGCGCCGGGTTGAGCGCCTTGACGCGACGGTCGATCCGCTCACTGACGCCGGCGTACTTCGGATACGCTTTACCGAGCAGTTCAGCTCTCACGGGGTGACGGCCTTCGCCGATCAGCAGTTGAAACTGACGCTCCGTGACCGTGTCACCGACGCTGAGCGGCGAGTCGAGTGACGCGACACCCGACCCGATCCACTGACCTGGCGGGCAACCTTTCTCCGTGTAGTAGCGCGTCAGCGGCGTCGACAGATCACGGTCACCATCGCCCGCGACAACCGACTCGAAGAAGTACCTGACGCCATCCCCGGCGTTCATCGGCCGCATGGAAATCGTCACAACCCCCACCTCCACCAGGAAGGTGGGGGTTGTGAGCCTCGACGGCCAACGTGTGGGCCTGATGAAAGGATCGGTGGGGCGGAAATCGACGCAGGCGGACGGATTGGGGCGTCGGAATGCCGCTTGCTCACTCAGACGGTGCTGGCGCGACGCGTCAATCCGCTGGCAGGGTTTCGGCGTACTGAATCATCCGCTGAACGGCGACTGGCATGAGCTTCGTCACCGGGGCGACAGTCCCGACGAGCGTCACGAAGTTTTTCCACACCTGGCGGCGGAACTGATCTGTGGTCATTCCTCGGCTTGATGCGACTGAGGCTTCAGCGGGTTGTACGCGACCGGGCTGACGCGGTCGCGGTGAGAACCGGTCGCCGGAGGAGTGGTCTGTTTCCGTCAGCATGCGGTCGGTTGGTATGAGCGTCATGCGCTCGTAACGGCTGACCATTGAGAAGTTCACTGAGAAGTAGCAGCCAAGGCGTACTGCGCGCTTGGTCTCGTGCTCGTCACCCAGCCACCAGTGAAGGATGACGCCACGAGCGCCACCCTGCTCGATCACGTCGAGCACCCTGGACGTCGCGTCGAAACTGTGGATTGCGAGCAGGCGAGGATTGTCAGCCGCGACCTTGAGGATGGACGTCAGGGTGGCGATCTGAACACCCATATCAACTCGCGATGAACCGTCGAGCCCGATCTCACTGACATATGGGGTCGAGTGCAGGGCACTCGCGAAAGCCGACTCAGAGAATGATCGCTGAGCGCCAACCAGTCCGGGGTGGCACCCGACGCCCCAGATTGTGACGGCATCTCTACGGGTGAGAACCGCTTCGGCTTCGTGGAGTGACCGAGTCGCCGCGAAGACGACGGCCCCGTACTTCTCCAAGTCTTCCGGAGTGGTGTCAGGTGAGACGTGAGCGTGCATGTCCAGCGGTGGAAGCGACTTCACCGGAACAACCCTTTGAGTTCTTCGACTCCGCGTTGGCCCAGGTCGAGGGCAGCGGACGCGGAGTAGCCGTCGGGCAACGACATCGCCATCACACTGGTCGGCGTCACTCCGCGCGCAACGAAGTCGCGCATCTGTTCCACGATTGAGACCCCTGCGATGAACGTGTCGTACCGCCCGGTGGTGTCGAGGCAGAGGTAGTGCGTTTGGTCAGCGATGTCAGCCGCGATGAAGGCGGCTCGTCGGACCAGACAGCCGAAGCAGACTCCGCAGGAGCTCCCGGCGGGTGCCTTGAGGAAACGCGCGTGGGTGTGCGCGCATGAGTTGGACTCACTGAGGAAGGGCGCTGCTGCGTCTGGTCCGATGCGCGCCGACACCTCGCGGAACATCTCGCCTTTGGTGAGGTCTCGGAATGGGTTGGTCAGGTCCGCATGGCCTCCCAGTCGTGTGATCAGCTCCTGCAGGTGGAACAGGTACCACGGGTGGGTGGTACGCGTGGACAGGCTGCCACGCCGGTCGGCTCCCAGCGGCGGGTTGAGGGAAGCGAACCCGTTCTCCGCGATCCACAACTGTGTCCCCATGCTGTCGGCAACGGCCAGACCGAGCGCGATGAACAGTAACGACCGCGACCGCGTGGAGGGTTCATCATGGAATCGCGTTCCGTCGAGTCGTTGAGAGCCTCGGTTCAGGTGAACTTGAACATGTTGGATAGTGCGGTTCGGGGCGAGCGTTCGAAGGTTGCCAAGCAGTCTCCGCTGCAGTGGTGCGAGGAAGCTGGGGCCATAGTGCGACACAAGGGTCTGGGATGATCCGGGACCCATGTCTATCGCTGAGACCAGTGCTCCTGCAGCGGAGTCCGCCCCGCCGCTGAACAGCAGGGCGCGCTGGCCCGTCTGCGGAACTGCCAGCGCCGCATCTGGACACTCGGGCGCTTGAATGAACTGGATAGTCCAGTGGTCACCAGATAGGAATGAGATCAGCGCATTTAGGTCATCGACGGCTGCTGACCATCGTTCCGGCTCCGCGACCTGAACGGTGATCTCAAACGTTCTGGCGTTCCAGTCGCTGCCACCCCAGCGGCGAGGCACCGACCGATCCGCAGCCAGAACCCCTGCGGCGACCCGTGCGAGATCCAGATTGACGGGATTGATATTGCCGATCTGTTTCAGGTAGGGATCTACCGCGCCCATGAAGGTCGATGGCGCATCGAGCGTCCACAACAGAATCTCGTCGAACCTGTCATCTTCGGCAGCTTGGGATGCGGTGGACTCGGCAACGGCAACAAGAAACCTATTCACGATTTCACCTTGTAGATCCGTCCGAGGTCGCGAATGCCGTCCTCTATCGCCTTGCCGATTTCCTGTGCCGTGGCTCCGGTCGATGTGAGCCTGGCTTGTGCGGCTAGCTCGGCGGCGGTGTCGAGGATGCTTTGCTCCAACGCTCGCCGACGGTCAAACGGAACTGCCTTGTCGTAGATCGATGCCGACACTTCGGTGAGCACGGTGCGGGCGATGATCTGTTCAATGGTCTTGCGCACAGCCTCGTCTGGTTGCACGCCACCCGGTTGTTGGATGATCCAGGCGACCACCTCAGCGACGATCTCGCGGTCTTCAGCATCCTCAATGGTGCCGTCGCTGATTGCTCCGCAGGCTGCTTCGACGATCTTGACGCCAACAGCCAACGGATCGTGTAAGGCAGCAAGTGCGTCGTAGTTCAGGCCAGCATCTCGCAGTGCATCCCTGTTTCTGCTCGCGTACGCCATCGCCAACGCGACGCCGCGTTCTGCGGCTCTTGATGTGCCCGCAAGTGATCGTTTCGCGCCGCCCGATGTCCGGGAGCCTGGGCCACCGGATCGGCCACCGCCGCCACCAGAGCCGGGGCCGTCAGCGCCGCCGCCTCTGCGCCGGTGAAGGAGCACCTTCAGGACCGATTGGGGATCGAATGGACGCAACGGCTGCGGCGAAGGGCCATTCCCTGGCCCGTGCTCGTTTCCTTCGCCTTCGACCTGATCGGTGCTCGTGGACGGCCCACCGGCAGGTTGGTCCAGCCAATCGGCTATGTTGTCTCTGAGGTCAGCAGCGGGTTTGCTGCCGTGTGACGATCCGCTAGTTCCCATTCGGCTTGGCCCATTCTTCCTCTACCATATGGATCGTGGTCTGTGCCTCGTCGGCGGTGGCGGTTCGTTTCCATTCGTCCAGCACAGCCTGGTAGGTCGCGGCATCTCGGAGCCTCAGCTTCAGAATGGTTGTTGGCTCCAGATCGGTGCCGGGAATCGCCTTGAGTGCCTCGACTGCGGCTTTTGAGACGGTCGGTTTCAGCGTTGCCATCCGGAGAATGCTTTCACTTGTGGACTTTTGGATGGACGGGAGGTCCCGTGTCCGGCGACCAAGGTGTGTCAGCAGCGTGATCGCGTCGGCGTCCGACAAAGCATTGATGTCACCGTCGCCGACACCGGCACGGTCTAGTCGCAGACTTGATGCCAGTCGCGCGGCGAGATCACGAAGACGTTCGGGCAGGCCGGTATCGGTCACCTCGATCTTCGCGAAGGCTGCGGCCAGGTAGAGATAGCCGGAGACGTCGGTCGCGTCGAGGGTTGGCTGCAGCTTTGCCCATCTGATCAAAGTGTCCGAGAACGCATCCTCTGTCGCCGGGCTAGGTGCCTCGATGGCAGGTGTTTCCACCTTCCTGGCTGGTGGGCGTTTCGGTGAGCGAGTGGCGGCGCCATCGCTGTCATCCCTGGCCTCGGCATCAGCGGGCGTCGTGTCGGCAACCGCGTTCGCCGTTCGGTCCAGGGCATCGAGCCGGTCGCGCAGCTCGTTCTTCTCGAGCCAGCCGATTACGGTCGTGAAGTCCGGGGTCAGGATGCGCTCAAGGACCATCAGTTTGGCGATTGCTTCGGGTTGAAGCGCAAATCCACGTTTCAGCGCGACGGACTCCCTTACGCTGACATCGTTGAGGAAACGCTTGATTCGGCGTGGACTGGCGTGGAATTTCTCGTAGAGGATGGGCGTGAGGCGGGTGGCTGTGGCCAGATGCGGGACCAGGGTGTCGTCAATCACTAGATCATCCAGGCTGCCGCCCTCGGACCGGAGCTTGTCGCATTGCTCGATGAGTGCCGCATACCTGTTGTCTGCGTCGTGTCTGGCGAGAAGCAGGAAGATGTACGCCTGTGTGTCGAACTGGCTGAGGCCGGGCAGCGGAATCGTGGTGTGGACGATCTTGTGGAGGTAGAGCCGGGCTGGCCCTTCCTCGGCAGCCGGGTTTGGCATGCCCAACTTCTGGCTGATGGCATCGGCTACGCGGTCTTCATCTGCTGCGATCACAAATGACATGCCCGGCACCGCAAGGAACAAGCGGATAGTCTCCAGGGACTCGACCACCGTGTCTGGGAGACAGCGATCCAAGTCGTCCACCAGCACAACGACGCGAGCCACGTCATTGAGCGCGTCAGAGGCGAGCAGCTCTTCGAACTCGGCGCGGAAGTCGTCCATGCTCTTCGTGCTCGTCAGGTCGGTCTGATCCTCATCCTCCCTGACGAGGCTCAGGATGTCATCGAGTTTGGGCAAGCTGACAGTCAATGCCGACCGTGCGGCTACCTTCAGTGCCTTCGCCCAGTTCACTCGTTTTGCCAGTTTGGAGAGAATGGCCAACGCGTGGTCTTTCGCCTCACTAGCCAGACCGCTGTTGTCCTTGACCTGGTCACGGAGTGTCTGGAGGACCTCGGTGACCAGGGTTTCCTTCGGGCCGACGGCGGGGTCGTACCGCCAGGGCTGGGTGGATACGACCAGAACCTTATGGTCGTCCGAACTCAGCTTCCCGATCTCCGCCTTGATGAGTTCGAGAATCGTCGTCTTGCCGCTTCCCCATGCGCCAGAAAGGCCGATCACAACCGGGTCAAGGTCGTCATCGAACAACGCCTCCGCAGCGGTGGATGCGACGGCGGAGAACGCGAGGAGATCCACCTTCGACGGTTCGTCGGACCACAATCGGAATGGTTCGATGGCGGTAGCTGGTTCGGTCATTTCGCTTCTTTCGTCACGTTCATGCTATTCAGTGGCGAAGCCGCTGTCACCAAACTTCAGAGTGCGGGCGTTCTCGCTGATCGTGCGGACCTCTGCTTCGGTGAAGCCCTCGGGCTTGCGGGCCTGGATGTCGATGATGATGTCGAGGTCGGCTCCGGTTCCGGCGAGCCGATCGATTACCTCGCGGGTGATCTGGCCGATGTCGCGGCTGTACCTCTCTGGGTTGAGTCCCACCTGGCCGAAGAACCGCACCATCGGCTCCGGCCCAGACGGCACGTCCGGTACAGGATGATCGACACCAGACGTCACCACCGGTCTGGGCATCACTGGTTCCGGCTCGTGAGCCGCAGCAGGCGGCGTCACCGCCTCCGGTGTGTACTCGACTTCGACTTGGTGTTGGGCGAGGTTCCAGTCGACGAACAGCGTGGCGTCAGTCACCGGCAGGTTCACCCCGGATTGCGGCGGGATCACCAAGCCCCGGAACCGGTCCGCGTCGGCGTCCCAACCCGTGGCCAGGGCGAACCGCTCGTCGCCAACCATCACCGCCAGCGTGGACTGGCGCACCGCATCGTCCAGCACTTCTCTGCGAGCGAGTCTCGGCAGGTACGGGAAGCGGGTGAAGTAGCCCCAGACTTCGCCGACGCTGATCCGCCCGTCATGCCAGGCCGACTTCAGCGCACCGTTCAGCTCAGGGCCGAGGTACTGAGGGCCGAGTAATGGCACGAGTGCTTCGTCGCGCACCAGTCTGTCGGACACAGCTTGGGCCATCGACTTCGTGTTGGTCGCCACCCGGTCCACCTGCACCGTGAACGGCGCGGTCGGATCGTTCTGCACCGGGTAAGCCACCCACTGGTAGGTGTCCCGTAGCCGATCCGCGACCGCCTGTCCGAAGCGCTTGACCGAGTCGTCGGTCTGCTTCTGCTGCTGCTTGTCCAGGTTCATCGTCTCGGCAAGCTGTTGCACCTTCACCCAACCCAGATAGGTTCTGGTCGCGGCCTCCAGCGACTCGATGGCCTGCTGGTCGGCGATCAGGAACACCACCTGGTTGCGGTACACCCGCTGCGCCGACCCCTTCGACTCAATCGCGGCGCGCACCCACACGCCGGTCTTCGACGTTTCGGTGTCGGTCTTGTGCCACGCCCAGCGCGGGTGGACGATCACCAGCCGGGCCTCCTCCAGGTCCGGGATGTCGCCCGATGACTCGGGGGCGACATGGACACGGTCGAACTCGCCGCGCGTCTTCGCTTCGGGTTGCAGGCGGGCGACGATCTCGTTCCACACCCACTCCGGGTCGGCCCGTAATTGCTCCGCGTAGTCCGAAGCGGTCTTCGTCACCGACGGGTGCGTGTCGAACCAGTAGTGCCCGGTGTCGCCGTAGAAGAACGTCGACTGCTGCTCCATCGCATCCAGCGCCGCCCCGAAGTTGCCCAACGTGTCGCCCGGAATGGCGGTGCCCAGCCACACCAACTGCTTGTCCATGCCCTTGTGCGCCGACTTGGACTTCGGCGCGGCACCCATGAACACACACCTTGCGATCCGCCGGGTCACGTGGCGCGCGCCCAGGCTGGCTCGCGCGTTGTCGATCACCGACGCGGTCGCGTCCGGCCCGTCAATGTCGGAGTCGATGATGGGCTTCCAGGAGTCCTCCAGGTATTGGGTCAGGTCGGTGTTGACCGACGTGGACGCCAGCGGCACGTTGCCGGGCAGGATCAACGGCGACGTATCGCCCTGATCCCACAGTTCGTGGACGATGGACGAGACGAGTTTCAGCACGCCACGGGTGCGCTGGAATCGCTCTAGTGTCGACCAGTCCTCGTACAGCCGGTCCAACAGTTCCGGGTGCAACGGGTACGACGCTCTTATCCGGGCCTCGTAGCCCTGGTCGGGCGCGGACACGTCGCGCGGGAACAGCGTCGGATCGGCGCGGTAAATGCCGACGAACCCCTTCGCCGTCGCCGCGATGGCAGCGCGCGCCCCGGCGTCCGGGTCCTGGAACAGGCGACGCCGCACGATCTCGAACGCTTCGTTCTTGCTGGAGGGCCGCCACTGGTCGGCCACCCGGCGGATCACGTTCTGCAACCGCTCCAACGCCAACTGGCCGTTGGTGCCGCCGATCTCGATGTCGTTGCCCCGCTCGGACTCACCAGAGTCCGACGCCGGGATGGAGACGACCAGCATCGTGCCCGGCACCGCCGCGACCGTCTCCGTCAGTGTCTGGGCGAACGTGAACTGCGTGTCGAACGACCCGCCAGGCAAGCCTTCCTTGCCCACCAGATCACGTGCATATGCCACCCACTCATCGATCAGGATCAACGCCGGGCTAAACCGCTCCAACAGCGTCTGCAACGCATGGCCGGGATTCGTCCCGGCCTGATCGTCGGCGGCGACGATGTCGTAGGCCTCGCGGCCACCCAACTGCCAGGCCAACTCGCCCCAGATCGTCCGAATGCCCGGACGACCGTCCTCGGTGGACTCGGAGCCTGCTTTCAGCCGGTTGCCGACAATGGCGACCCGCTTGACCGGGGTATCGCGCAGGTTGGTCACCCCGGCGGCTGCAACCAACTCCTGGACTTCCTGTGGCAACGCGGTGATTGGCGTCTCGCCGAACAGATGCCACAAAGCCAGCATCGAGTGGGTCTTGCCGCCGCCGAAATTGGTCTGCAAGTTCACCACCGGCGACGTCGACCCGTCATCCGCGACCCGGCGCAACGCCCGGTTCAACAAATCCCGTAAACCCTCTGTCAAGAACGTGCGGGCGAAAAACTCTCGCGGGTCGGAATACTCCGGCTCAGTCGAGTGCCCGGTCGAGACCGCCCACAGGTCGGCGGCGAACTCCGACGCCGTGAACCGGCCTTTGGCCACGTCGTCGTGCGGACGCACCACTTCGCGCCACGGACGCAACCCCGAGGTACCCGGCACCGACGCCGCCGCCCTGGCCGTCTTGCGGACCTCGGTGCGCGTCTGCTCCGCCGCCACGCTCGCCTGCACCTCCAGGCGCGACTTGCGGACATCCTCTGCCGAGTCCGGGGCGTTGACCGCCAGCAGCAGTCGCTCGATGGTGTCCAGCGCCCGGATCGTGTCGTCGGAGGAGAACGGAGCATTGTGAGCGAACTGGTTGCGCGTCTCCCGCAACTCCGAGGCGTAGGCCTGCTGCGGCCTCGACAAGATCGAACCAAACTCACGCCCAAATTCGGTGATCGCCCGCAACTGGGCCTGCGGATCAGTCTTGCTGATCGACTGTCCCCGACCGTCACGGCTCGCCCAGACCTCGTTCCAGTCCGACCGTCCCGCGAATGCGCCGGTCATCACCTCATCGACCGGGGCCTCCAAGCCCTCCGCCAGCAACTCGAACCCTCGGCTCACCCGGTCGCGATTACTCAGTGCCATGACTGGCCTCCTGTCTTACCTGCTTGATTCGCAGTCTGCCGCTTTGGTGCAACGACTTCGAGAATTGTTCCTCAGTGCAACCCAGATCGTGCATGATTATCAACGTGATGACGGCCTCGGTGATGTTCGCCAGACGATTGGATTCTGTTGCTGCCATTACCGTTCGCCCTTGGTGGGCAATCTCATCGCGAGCCTTGACGCTGGGATCAATCCACTGGTGGACGTCCATATCAAGGTCAGACCTTACGAACTCAGGAAGGCGCTCGTACATTTTCTCGAGCCGCAGGCGAAGGGAGTACCTTGGCTGGATTTGTTCTTCAACCCAACACCTGTGCTCGGGCGGAATGGAATCCATGATCGTCTTTTTGATCCTCTTCAACTCTGAGGCTCCGAATCGATTCTTGATGCCCAGCTCACCACACATGGCTTCGGCGGCGGCGACGGCACTGATCAGTCGGTGCTCGGGATAGGTCTCATCGGTGTCCCGTAGCGCAAAAAGCATGCCGCAAGCGGCAGAGTACTTCGCCCATGTGGCGGCCCACGCTGGCATCAGCAGGTCGAAAGGGAAATCGCTGAGGCTGAACAGGTTCCAAGACCACCCCACGTCCATCGCATCCGGGTTTCCCAATGGGGAGAACCGCATAAACAACGAACAGCCGCTCACTGCAGGCAGCGTGTCATCGTCGAAGAGCGTCAGACTCAGCCACCCGCACCTCTGCCCAGTGATGAAGGACACCAACGACCTCACCAATCGGGCCTGCTCTAGAGCGTTGGCAATGGAGAACTCGCCTTCGATCAAGATGGCCGGCTGGTCTCGCATGTACGCGACAAAGGAGGACGTCAGTCGTTCTGGCACGAAACTGTGTACCAGTTGGTGGATGAGGGAATACCGATAGTCGCCCACCTCGGCCTGCAGATCATCGATCTCGGTTAGCGCGAAGCTCGGTTCGCCGTCTTCTAGCTTGAACTGGAGTGCCGTCATTTCGTCCGGCAAGAGCGAACCTAGATGCTCAACTTCGATGGCGACACTGTCGAATGCGACTTGCGATTGGCTTTCCACCAGCATGCCAGCAAGCGCCATTGTGGCGACGTAGATGTACTCGAAGCGACCATTCTCGCTAGGGTTAGGTCCCACGCTCCGAGATCCGGGAATGGTGTTGACCCACACCGTCACAGGCAAGCCTCCCGGTCGGCCATGGATCACCATCGTGCTGTTGTCGCTCGCGCCAAGGGACCCGTCGATCTCAAGCAGGATCGCCTCACCCGGATCATAGATGAGCCGCCCACTGGCACGACATCTCTCGTCCCCGGCAACCCACCACTGCCCGATCCACACCTTCGGCTCGTTGAGGAACCCCTCGCTGAATGTGCCCTTCATCAGTCAGTGTCCACAAAGTCCAAGGTCGCCTGGGTGGCCTGCGGGCCACGCTTCTCTATGCGCCGGGCTTGGTCACCGATGTCGTTCCAGGCCGAGACCAAGCCGTTGAACAGCAACGCATCCTGGGCGTTGTTCTTGCGCTCGGCCTCATGGAACAGGAGGAAGCCCAACTCCTTGACTTGATCCAGAGCGACACGTTCCTGGACAGCGGGCAGGAGTGCTGCGACCTGATCCTGGCCTTGCTTGCCCATGATCGCGGCCAGCCGGACGGTGCCCTCCCACACTGAGATCCGGTCGTCCTTGGCCGGGTTCCATGCTGACTCAAGTTCGGCTGGCGACAGGAGCCTCGCCTTGCCACCTTTCGCCTCGAACACGCCGCCGCGTTCCAGAGCTCCAACCGAGGTGTCTGAGGATCGGGACAACTGGTCAGCGATACCAGAGGACTCGGTACCCCAGGCGTATTGCCGGTACCACTTGACGCAGAATCGAGTGTCCGGATCGAAGTCGCCTTCCTGCTCGTCGATGACCTCGTCCAGTGTGCTGTTGATCAGCAGCAGCGCATCACGCACGGACATGTCTGAGCCATCTGCCTCTCGCACCTTCGCGTGCCGCGAGAAGATCGACATGCCGGGACCGATAGCTGCCTGTGCCAGATCGACGGGGGCCACAGCACCCTGCATCATTGCCCGCAGAGCCGTCGGCAACTCCGACTTCAACATGCCAAGGAACTGGCGGCGTGTGGTCGTTGGAGCATCATCGGGACGCGGGCGGCAGGCCAGCACGATGGATGATGCCAAGGCGTTGGAGTCGATGGATCGCATCCTGTTACCAAGTTCGCTGCGCACAGGCCAGGTCGCCGTGATCTCCCACCCGGCCTTCACAAGTCCGTTGAGCAGTGTGTGCCAGCCAGTCGAGGCGGTTCCTTCGACATCTGCGTCCTGCTGCTTGTAGGCGTAGTAGACGGTGAGGAGCGTCTCGCCATCGTCGGCATATCCCAGTCGAACCTTGTGGAAGACCTCGTTGAAGCCATCCACGAAGAACGACTCCGCGCCGTCACGACCATTGTGACGGAAGGGATTGGCCACCAGCTCGTCCGCTTTGGGAGTCAGTAAGGTAGAAACGGTTTCCGACTGAATGCTGGCCAGCGAGCGTCGAAGCCACACGTAGAAGAAGTCGGCAAGATCGGCATACCCGATGTTGTCATAGTATGGCGGGTCAGTCGATACAACCGTGTGTGAGTAACTTCTGGTGCTCGCGTCGTCTTGCTGAGCGCAGCCCTCTGGCGATGTGTCCAGGCGATCCAACACCTTAGCAATACCTCCCAGAGAAATGCTTGGATCACCCGCCGAACCGCTAAGCGGATTGACTTCTGCGAAGTCCCAGAGCATGGGGATGGCTTGTCGCGTGAACAAGTGGATCGCTTGATCCATGCTCGGCTTCCAGCTGGCCAACGAGTTGTTCATATCAGTTGCTTTGCTGACACCGAACGCCAGATAGGTCGCCACAGCATCGGCATAGGCTGCGGGACCAGTTCCGCCATCCTCAAGCCGCAGACGCGGATCAGCTACCTTGCCCCAAGCCTCCACCGCATCGGCAAACACCCGCTTGTGAGCCTCAGCCACAAGATCAGAGAATGTCGTCATGGCAACAAGCTGCCGGTTTGTGAACAAGTCAACGAACCGCGTCAAGCCATAGTTGGGCGTGGTGATGGCTCTCGGGTCATTCCCCAAATCGCCGTCAGGCAGATCTACGGGGCGGTCGACTTTCGCCGCCCGCGCCTGTTCATACGTTGGAGTGAGATAACGCCGGGACCGCTCTCCTTCAACGACAACGGCTATGAGATGAACACCCATACGCCCGGCCTTTGCCTCGGCTCTCGTGTACTCGGCCGCAAAAGGTGTGCCGTCGCCGACAGCGATGCCATTGCCACGGTCCACCGTTCCGTCGGCATCGCCTTTCGGCCCGTTGGCATCGTGCATGACCTCGTACCGCACCTGTCCATCAACAACCGATGCTTTGACCCAGGCTTCCCTGCCTTTCTTCTTGCCCAGCCACCAGGACCGGACGAGCGGCACCTCGATGGGGTTGGCCGGGTTGGGTGACCTGACGGTGCGTGCCCAGATCCAGGCAATGACGGTGCGTTCGACACCCTTGTCGTCTTTCACTTTGGGGTACAGGTGGCCGATGCGTTTGAAAGCTTCGTCACGCATCCATTGGCCGTAGTATCGGACGTCTTCGGCCAGGCCGGTGGCGCGGGGCCAGCCGCCGATTCGGTCGGGTGCGTCGGGGTGGACGGGTGGGCGTCCGGCGAACTTGGGCGGTATCTCGATCAGCGCCTTGTTGATCAACACCGCCACCGGGTTGAGGTCGGATGCGTGAGCTTCCAGGCCAAGGCGCTGCGCTTCGAGCGGGATGGTGCCGCCACCGGCGAACGGGTCAAGGACGGCGGGCAGCTTCCCGTCGTTGGACTTGGCGATCTCGTCACGGGCTATCGCGAACAACTCGCGTCCCGAGACGGTGCGGCCAAGGCTCGGCAGCAGGATACCTTGGGCGTCGGGGGCGGTGTTTTCCCAGACGACCATCGCTTCGATCAGTTCGTGCAGACGGCGGCGCTCGGCGTCCTGTTCCTCCTGGGTTGGGAACAGCTCGGGGTGGGCTGATGGGTCGTCGACGAGTTGGGCGAACAGCACGGCGCGGGCGGTGGCCAGCGGACGGCGTGCCCACCACAGGTGCAGGGTGGAGGGGTGCCCGTGGCGGATCGACTTCTCGCGAGCTGACTCCCGGTTGATGGTCTCCAGGGGTAGGCCGACCTCAATCAGCTTCTTCTTGCGTTCAGGCACACTTCATCCTCTCAGCGACGACTGACACTTCTGGGTGACAGACTGGGCGTAGCAGGCGGGATGCTGTTACGCTTGCCGAGACACGTAATTCCCCCTGCCAGGGCCTACCTGATGGCGGACTGTCTAAGCGGCAGGGGGTTGTGCTCTCTCTGGCCAGGCTCTCCCGAGTTCAATTTTGAAGTGCAGCGGTGACGCTGGGTATTGATTCTAGTTGGTGTTGGAAGGCTTCGTTGGGGGTGAGCCATCCGAGGCATTTGAGGGGGTGGCTGTTGATTTCGGCGACAA
>WRFI01000014.1 GCA_009778875.1 Propionibacteriaceae bacterium
GAAGCGGGCCGAGGATCTGGGCTTATCTCGTAAACGATGCCTGGAAACCAATAAGTGCCGATGCAAATCGCGCCGACTTCGCTCTGGCTGCTTAAGCACAGCTACCCGAAGGGTCAGCCTGGATGTGCCTTCCGTCCAGTGCCTGGTCTAATCTAAGAAGGCTTGCTGCGGCGTCCTAGTTTGAGGGGCGACGTGGGACTCAAATCAGACTGGGCCTGTTTGCGACTCGCCGGCAAGAGCGCAAGGGCCAAGTAGAACGTCACGCCGGATGCGCCCGGAGAATGCCTGGAACGCCTCTTGAGGACGCGGGTTCAATTCCCGCCATCTCCACTTATGCGAAGAGCCCCCTTGTGGGGCTCTTCGCATAAGTGATACCCCGCCGTGGGAATTGAACCCGTGAGGGCGTGCGAGTTTACGTGGGAAAGCCCGGTGGGCTTTCACACACTCGCACGGCGTGAGGCGAAGCGGAGCGGAGCCGAGCGGGGCGACTTGCGGAGCAAGCCGCGCAATTCCCGCCATCTCCACTATTTGAAACAGCTCCTGACAAGCAAAAACAACCATCTGACTAGGTAGTTCGCAAAATGGCCTAGTAGCAACTGTGTGCAACTGGCCGCAACTGTACGAAAAATAGGGCTGGAATAGCGCACGAAAATGCCATCCGGGACAACTCCAAAGTGAGCTGCCACTGGATTCAAAGGTAGAGTTGGCGGTCCCAGTCGGAGGCGGTTTGATGCAGTGCCGCGGCTGGATCACATCGTCGAGACATCACGCTTCAGCGGGTACAACCGAACCCTGTCGCCATCGCGCACCCCGATCCGCGGCCTGTCGGGCGGCTGAAAGCCGATCATCGTCGCCGCGAACACGTCCGTCGGCAACGCTGCGTCCGCCAAGCTCAGCGCGCTGCCGCGAAGCTGACCACCCGACGTCAGCCGTGAAAGCTTGAACACGAACAGACGGTTCGCCTTCAGCCTGGCTTGCAGCGTCGCGAGCGCCGCCATGGTGGCCTCAGGCGATGTTGTGGGCAGGCCGAATAGGAATAACGGCAGCAGCGTCCTCCCGTGCGAGACCACAATATTGGTGCGTACCAGCTCAACCAGGAACCCGCTTTGCAAATACCGCTGGTAAAGCTGCTCCGTGTCGCGCGTCACCGTCAGGCGCCGCCGCAGAATCCACAGCGCGCCGCCGATGATCATGGCCAGCGCCAGCCACGACATGAGTATCGTGCTGATATGCGGGCCCTCGTCGAACGGGCCGCACCAGAACAGGGCCTTCCACAGCGGCACCGGCGGTTCGCCGCGCTGAGGGTAAGGCTTGTTCAGGTTGTATACCACCACCATCAGCATTGCGCCGGCGCCGATGGGCACGATCGCAAACGGGTTGAAGCCGCCTCTCGCGTCGACGCTGGCGACGAAACCGTCGTGGGTGCGCAGGGCGTCGGCCAATTGAGGGTACCTGGTATCTGGCTCGCTGTCGCGGAGCGGGAACTGTGACATGAATGCCCCTTATCTCAGCGACATAGTAGCACGGTGTAGCCTGCAATCATGAGTCCATTTGCGGCGAGGATCCTGATCGGCAACGCTTTTTTCGTCGTCTGCTGCGTGTTCTATCTGGCGTGGTGGCTGGTGAGTTTTCGTCCTGGCCAGCCCGTTATCGCGCAGAAGATGCTGTGGCTGCTGATCCCGGCTGCTGCCGCCGGCCTGGCCGGGGTGACAGTGATTATCTGGGCCATGGCCAGCGTACCGGGTGATAAGCGCCTGTTTGCCAACGTCTGGGTGCTGGTGGGCGGCATCGTCGCGTACATCGTGCTTATGGTTGTGACAAAGTGGCTGTTCGGCCGGCCGGTGACGTCTGAACTCATGCTGTTCACCGGCTGGGCCGCGCTGGCGTTTGCCGTGGTCAACGCGATGTACGGGGCGGGGTTGTTCTCCCGGCGGGCACTCGTGGTCTGGTTCGTGGTGATCACGCTCGTGCTGGTTGCCTGCCTGGTGTGTTACGTGCTGTACTACCGCCTGGGCGACGTGCCGAAGTACATCGATGGCGCGGTACCCCTGGTGCTGACGGCCCTAGTCATGGTGGGGCTTTCAATTCCCCTCCTGTGGAGGGGTGGCGCGTAGCGACGGTCCCCCACGCACCTTCGACGGACGAGCCACCGGAACCCCCACCCTACCAGACGTAGCACCCGGTAGCACTTGCATGTGACGAGGACGCGATCACCAGGAAACTGTGCCACCGGCTGACCTTACCGCCGATCCCAGGTTGTCCTTGATCTGCTGCCATTGCTTGGTAGAGAACTGAAGCGAGTCGATGTACCACTGGTTGAAACTGTCCATTACGGTGAGCGGGGCGCCGTCAGAGGTGAGTGCCGTCCGCGGCACAATCATGAGCCCGCCATGGTCCTTGTAACCAGGCGGCCGCCAGTACAGCGAGGCGTCGGAATATGAGATGTAGGTCGGCGTCGCGTCGCTGTTGGTGTAGCTGAAGCCATCGGCTTCCATGGTCAATGTGATGCCACTGACCTGTTGAGCAGCCCATCGGAAAATCCAAACTAACCAGGCCGCGAAACCCCAACCATAGACCACAGCAAGAGCCAACCATCCGTTCCTGGACGACGAAAGCCACGCGAATGTGGCCCACAGCATCAACCCCACGGCGCAGATGGCGAAACTGACATAGATCGCGGCCACCCACTTTCCGGCGCGCCCCGCCCACTGCATCGGCCAGGGGGCGTTTGGTGTCTGGACGCCAATGACGATTGGGTTTTGCTGGAAACCCTGCACCGGGGGCATTTGGCTCTGAGGCGCGACTTGCACTGATGCATTTTCAAGCCCCGGGATGTTCTGCAGTGATGTCAGGACATCCCGCTGGATGTCCTGCGCCGATTCTTGCGGATTCCACTGGATGCCGTTCAGTTGTGACTGCAGAGTCCGCTGGATGTCCTGCGGCAATACCCCAGGATTCGTCGAGGTGATCCTCATTGAAATCTGCTGGCTGCCTGGCTCACCCTGCATCGGTTCCCGGGGATTCCCGACGACGATCTGCCGAGTTGAAACCGGGCGTTTCGACAAGGCCGGTTTACTGAACAGCCAAACGAATCCCGCGCCCATGGCCATGAACACGAGGCCCATCACGCCGAAAACCAGAAGCGGTGAGTGCCCAGGATTCAAAAGGTTGCTGTTTGGCACTACTTGCCCATAGACCGCCAGCCCCCAGAAACCAAAGCCGATGTAAAAGCACGGAAACGTGGCCCCCCACGCCGACAGGTTCTGCTTATTCACGGATGTGCCCTCCTTCGCGGCAAAGAGCCACTGAATGTCATGGTAGCAGACGACAGCATCGGACCCGAGTCCACATGAGTTCATGCCCGGCATGCATGAAGGCGCATCTTGATGAGCGGGATACTGGCCGTCGTTCATCTTGACTCAGGCACCGATGAGGCAAGAAAGAGGGGCATCACGAATGAGTACCACCCAGATCACAAGTTTGACTGGGCGATTTCCTGACGGGTGGGATTTACTATTTCGGCGATGATGAGTGGCACATGCCGGGCGAGACGATGGAAGGCGCCCACCGGATTGGAGGCGGCGTCGTTGAGGACATTCTGATTGATCGCGCTTGAGATGCCGGGTCCATGATGATGCGACCGATATCATGAGCTTGTGTGGCATCGCTGACGGAAAGTGACGGCAATGAGGATTCTTCTGGTGCAGCCGAAGATGACACGTCGTCCGATGGATTCTGGGCTCAAGTCCAAGATGTCACCGTCTTTGGCGTTGTTGACGCTGAAAGCGCTGACGCCCGCGGAGTACACCGTGGTGGTACTCAATGAAAACGTTCGACGCGTCAACTTCGCCCAGGCAGCCGACCTGGTGGCCATCACGGTCACGGTTGACGTCTTGCCGCAGGCGTCGGTCATCGCGGCAGAGTACCGCCGGCGCGGCGTGCCAGTCGTGGCCGGCGGTATCCACATTTCCGCCGATCCGGATAGCGCTGCTGGCCTGTTCGATTCCGTCTGCCTCGGCCGGGCCGAGGCCACCTGGCCAGCGTTACTCGCCGACCTTGCGGCTGGGCAACTGAAACCGAGGTACGTCGACAACCTTGCTGATCGTGAGATACGCCCGCCCGACCACGGCGCCCCGGATCGCGCCTACATTTACCCGAACATTCTGGCGGCCTCGCGCGGGTGCCCGTACCAATGCGACTTCTGCTACAACAGCGCGCCAGGCTCCACGCCTTTCATCCCAAGACCAATTGACGATGTCGTGCGTGAAGTGCGGGCGTTGGGTCGACGGCACGTGCTGTTCGTGGACGACAACTTCATCGGCAATCCGCGTCGCACAGGGGAGTTGCTCAACGCAATGCTGCCGTTGAATATCAAATGGTCGGCTGCTGTCTCGGCGAACGTCGTCGACTATCCGGACCTGCTCGACCTGATGGTCGCCAGCGGTTGCCAGAGCTTGTTCATTGGCTTCGAGACACTGAACCAGGCGGCCATCACGGCTGTACACAAGCGCCAGAATCACACAGACCGCTACGCTGACGTCGTCGAGCAATTGCACCGCCGCGGCATCATGGTAAACGCGTCCATCGTCTTCGGGTTGGACGAGGACGATGAGAGCGTTTTCGAGCGGACGCTGACCTGGATGAAGGCCCATCGCGTCGAGACTGTCACGGCTCACATTCTGACGCCGTATCCCGGTACCGCGCTTCACCGGACTTTGGCGGACGCTGGCCGCATCGTCGACACCGACCTGGCTCACTACGACACCGCGCACGTGGTGTTCAGCCCGGCCAAGATGACAATGCGGCAACTCCAGTTCGGTTATGAGCGGTTTTACAGGGACTTCTACTCGTGGCGCTCCATCTTGGCCCGTCTGCCGCATGACACCGCCCGCCGTCGGGCCTACCTGTTCTTCGCGATCGCCTACCGAAAATTCGGCCGAATCACGGAGTTCATTTCGCACCTTATCCCGCTGAAGACGATGGGCTGGTTTGCCGCCAAGGTGTCGTACGGCTTGTGAGCGGATAGGCTTGCCGCATGGACAAGGCAAAGCCTTTCGATGCCTACTTCAGCGACGCGAGCCTTGACGACCGTCAGCGTGGCCTGATGCAGGCCACCCGCCGGATTGCGCATGAGCTCTGCCCCGCGGTGGTCGAGCGCGTCAGCTATGCCATGCCGGGCTTCTACCCGGCGGGGTCGACCAAGGCGACCCAGCAGCTTTTCCTCGTCATGGCGGCCAAGAACCATCTGGGCATTTACGGCACGTTCGGGATTGACGAGGCGGACATCCGTCCGTTCGAGCCGCTTGGCGTGCAGTCTGCCAAGGGCAGCCTGCGTGTGCCGTATGACATTCCCCTCGACAGTTTTGAGCAGTTGCTCAGCGCCGTCATCACCTTCAATCTGGGACGCTTCGAGTCAGCCGGCCTGTAAGCTGCCAGTATGATGCGCAACCTTGGGACGCAAACACTGAAGACTGATCGGCTGCTCTTGCGGCGATTCACCGTCGACGATACCGACGCCATGTTTGCCAATTGGGCGTCCGACCCGAAGGTCACCGAGTTCCTGAAATGGCCGGCCTACACTGACACGGCGCCTCTGCGGGAATACCTCGCCGGGGCCGTGGCGTCCTACGAGTCCGACCAGACGTACCTGTGGGGAATCGAACTGGCCGACGGCACCCTGATCGGCAGCATCGTCGCCAAGAGCGAGCACGAAGACATCGAGGCGAAGGAGGTCGGCTACAGCTTTGGGCGCCAATGGTGGGGTCAGGGGTACGCCACAGAAGCGCTGGGCGCCGTCATTTCATACCTGATCGACCACGTGGGCGTCAACCGAGTGGAGGCTGTTCATGACCCGGACAACCCGGCGTCTGGACGGGTCATGGCCAAGTGCGGCATGCGTCAAGAAGGCGTACTGCGGGCGCGGGAACGATCCAACCGGGGAATCAGGGACGCCGTGATGTGGTCGATATTGGCGGGTGACTGATTGGTTGATGCCTCACCTTGGCATTGGGCGGTACATCTGGATCTCCATCATGTGCCTCATGCCAATCAGGTGGGCGAAGGCGAACAGACCAATGGCCAGGCTGACGATAAGGCCAGCCAGCCCAAGGACGGCGTAGGCGCCGCTGCCGTAGTACGTGCTCGCCTCAACGATGCCCATGATAAGGCAGAACAGCCCGGCCAAAATCGATGTGATCAGGCAGAACCAGGCCGCAAAAGGCAGCACCCGACGGGCGAACTCGCGGGGGTCCTTGATGGCTGACGGCGCGGGCGGTGGCGCCACATAGGCGCCGTACATCGGCTGGGCAGGCTGGTACGCGCCAACCGGCGCCTGATAGGGCTGGGCAGGGGCCGAGGCGGCAGCGGCTGGGGCAGCCGGAGCGGTTATGGGTTCCGTCACCGTGTCGGGTTCCGTGACGGGTTCGCCGGCGGTGGCAATGGGTTCGGGGGCTGTAGCGGGCGCTGATTCGGCGTCGGTCAGCGGGGCTGTGGCTTTGTTGGGCATGATGCTCCTTTCAAAGCTCAGTCTAACTGGCGTCGGCGGCGTGGTGCATGCTCGATCAACCGGTAGGCTGAGGCAAGTGCGCCGCGCAAAGGAGGTGACCGTGGAAAGTGTTCGTTTGGCGCGAGATTCGTCCGCCCGCGTTCGCCTGACATCCCATCAACGCCGACTGATCGGCACGTATGCCGGGGCGCACGGAGCGGCGGAGTTTTTGGCGGCGCTGACGCTGTTTTCCCTGTTCATCAATGCCGAAATCGACGCGGTGCAAATCGTCGTCTACTCCGTCCTGGCATTCGGCACTCCGATATTGTTCGCCGCCGTGCTAGCCGGACGCCTGGGCAGGGTTTCCGAGGGCCTGGTCGGCGTGGTTGGCGCAATCTTGATGGCTGCGGCCTTACCGCTCGGAGTTCTTGGCCTGGCAGGCTGGGCGTCGGTTATCGGGTTGGGCCTGGGCAGTGCGCTGCTCCATCTGGCGGCGGGGACGGCGACCTTAAAGATGCCGAACCGGGGTACGGCCGTCGGCATTTTCGAATCGCTGGGGGCGCCGGGGTTGGCCCTGGGCACCATTTTGGGGTTGAACGACTGGCGCGCTGCCGCAACGTCCACCTGGGCGATTCTTGGCGCCGTAATCATGCTGATGGCTGGCCTGGCCGTCGCGGCTTGGGGCAGCGCCAAACAGACCCCTGGCATCAACGCGTCCTCAGCCACCGAGCCGACGCCCGCCGAACTGGCGGCAGCGCAGGCGTGGCGAGAGATCGACCCGGCACCGTCTGGGGCCGGCAAGGCTCTCGGAAAACTGCTGGGCTGGATCACGGGCGCCAGGCTACCGACGGCTGCCTCATGGTCTCTGGGGGACGGAGGGGCAGCGCCGCTGATTGCGTTGTTGGCGCTGTCAGCCATCTCGGTGGCGCGGGCATTGACCTACAGCTACGCGCCGCAGCCCTGGAAAGCAGATGCCGCCATGGTGCTGGTGGCTTCTCTGATCATCGGACTGGGACGGGCGCTTGGCGGCCTGATGGCCGACAGGATGGGCTTCGCGGCGGCCGCCATTGGCAGTTTCGTTGTCACGAGCGTGTTTCTTGGCTCCGGCAGAGTTTGGGCGGGGCTCGTCGGCCTGTTCTTCTTGTCAACCACGATGGCACCCGTCATCCTCGGGCTGCTGGCGAGCACCAGACGTCCCTCGTTGGCCTTCGGTCTGGCGCAACTGTGCCAGGTGCCGCCGGCGCTGGTGGGCACATATCTCTTCGCGCCGCCCGCCGGGGCTGGTCTTGCCGGTCGTACGATACTGGTCCCGTCCGCCAGCTTTGCCCCGGGTGTGACGGCATACGTGCTAATGTCGTGCGTGGTGCTAGTTTTCATCATCAGGCCGCTTGACCATTGGAGGACAAATGTTGCCACTTGACATAGCCTATGGGCCCAGTGCCAATGCCACGCCGGTGGCGATTGTCGTCGCCATAGTTGCCGTAGCAGTCATCGTATTCGTCTTGTGGATGCTGCTGCACGGCCGCCGCTGACGCCGTGGGCACTCTGGTCGACTGGTTTGGCGCGGCAGCGCTGACTATCGTCATCGAGACGGCTCTGCTGGCGATCGCCGGATACCGCAGCCGTCGTTTCGTGACGGTCTGCATTTTCATCAATCTGGCTACCAATCTGACGCTCAATGTGGTGCTGGGGTTGGTGTCTGCCTGGCAGTGGGGCCTCGTCGGTGCCCTTGAGGTCGTCGTGGTGATTGTGGAATGGGCCGTGTTGCGACTGGTTGCCGGGCCGGACGGACATCCCGTCCGAGCTCGGGCATCGGCGCGGCTGGCTGGGTTCGTCCTGCTGGCCAATCTGGCGTCGTTCGCCGTTGGCCTGCTGCTGTATCGGCCATAGAAAAGCAGGCTCACAGGGAATGCAACCGGCGCCCGGGGATCGCCGCCAGCAGCTCGCGGGTGTAGGGGTGCTGGGGGTGCTCGAACAGCTCGGCCGGGGTGCCGCTTTCGACGATGCGCCCCTGCCGCATGACGTGTACCTCGTCTGAGATCATGCGGACGACGGATAGGTCATGGCTGATGAACAGGTAGCTGAGCTTCATGTCTTCCTGCAGTTGCGCCAGCAGGCGCAGCACCTGCGCCTGCACCACCACGTCGAGCGCCGACACCGCCTCGTCGAGCACGACAAGGTCTGGCTTCAGCGCCAGCGCCCGGGCGATCGCGACACGCTGGCGCTGGCCGCCCGACAGCTCATGCGGCAGTCGCTGTGCGAACGAGGCCGGCAGCGCCACCTGGTCAAGCAGTTCCGCGCAGCGCGCCTGCTGGCTGCCCTTGTCGCCGACATGGTGCACGCGCAGAGGCTCGATGATGGTGTCCTCAACGGTGTACCGCGGGTCCAGCGACGAGTACGGGTTTTGGAAGACGGGCTGCACCCGGCGGCGGAAGCTGAGCAACTCGGCGCGGCTCAGCCCCGCGAGGTCGGTGCCGTCGAACATGATGGTGCCGCTTGTGACGTTCTCAAGGCCGAGGAGCATGTTGGCGGTGGTCGACTTGCCGGAGCCGGATTCGCCAACCAGCGACACCGTCGACCCGGCCCGGATGGTCAGCGACAAATTCTCGACGGCCGTGAACTTGGTTTGCTCGGCTCGCTGGGCGCCGCGCATCGGGAATTCCTTGGTGACGTCGGTCATGCACACCAACTCGACCGCGTCGTCGGGTATGGGCGGGCGCGGCACCAGCACCCGATGGGACGCCAGGCTTGGCGCCGCCGTGATAAGTTCGCGCGTGTACTCGTGCACCGGCTTCATCAGTATCTGATCGGGGACGCCCTCTTCGACCACGCGCCCCTGGCACATGACCACGATTCGGTCGGCCCGCTCGGCGGCCAGCGCCAAGTCGTGCGTGATCAAGAAGACGGCCGTGCCCAGTTCGTCGGTCAGCGAATCGAGCTGGTCGAGGATGCGCGCCTGAACTGTGACGTCGAGGGCCGAGGTGGGTTCGTCGGCAATCAGCAGCCGCGGGCGGCAGGCCAGCCCCATGGCGATCAGCACCCGCTGGCGCATGCCGCCCGAGAACTCGTGGGGGTACTGCTTCGCCCGTCGCGCCGGCTCGGGAATGCCAACCATCTCGAGCAGTTCGACCACGCGGCTGGGCGTCTCCTTGCCTTTGGAGTAGTTGTGGGCCTCCAGCGCCTCAGCGATCTGCTCGCCCACCCGCATCAGCGGGTTCAGGTTCGACATCGGGTCTTGGGGCACCAGCCCAATGCCGGCACCCCGCAGGGTGATCAGTTGGTGCTCGTGCAGCCTGGTGGTGTCTTTGCCGTCGAAAAGGATGCTGCCACCGGTGATGACGGCGTTCTCGGGCAGCAGCCCGTTGATCGCCGAGGCGGTGGTCGACTTCCCGGATCCCGATTCGCCCACCACAGACACCGTCTCGCCTGCGTCGACGTCAATGCTGACGTCGATCACGGCCGGCACCAAATCGCGCCCGGTGCGGAAAGACACGCACAGGTTGCGGATGCTGAGCACCGGTTCGCCCATCATGCACCTTCTCTGACAGTCAGCGGGACGTGACGGCCAGCGTCGGCTAACGCCACCTGCCACAGGTCGGCGGTGGCGGACGGGGCGTCATCCAGGAGGCGGTTCGTCAGCATCACGACGGCGCAGTCGGTGTTTGGCACAAACCCGAGAGCGCACCCTGTGAAGCCGGGATGCCACACCAGCGTCTCCGGGTGCCCGTCGAGGGTGACGGGCATGGTGCGCCAGCCGAACGCCTGGCCGGCGTCGGGGCCGTCGGCAAAGATGTCGCGCGAGAGCTCGCCGCCCCAGGTGTTGTCGTCCTGGGCGAGCGAGGCTGCCAGTGTGAGCAGGTCCGGCGCGTTCGAGAACAGGCCCGCGTGCCCGGCGACGCCGCCGAATCCGTGATAGGCGTTGCCGTCGTTGCACTGCCCGACGGTCTCGGCCTCGCGCCAGACGAAATCGGGGTTTGTGAACAGCACGGGATACGGGTCACCCGTTTCAACCATCTGCCGCTCCACTCGGTCACCGACACCCCCGGCGGCCACTCCTTGCGGCCGGGGCGAATAGCCCGTGTGCGGCAGGTTGGCGGCGACCAGCTTGGCAAGGCAGACGTCCAGAGTCTCGGTGGCCGCTGCCTGGACCGCCAGGCCCAGCAGCATGAATCCCAGGTCGGAGTAGCGGCGGGCCTGTCCCTCGGGGTAGCGTGCGGGCACCTGCGCCAGCGCGCCAACAGGGTCGAGGCCCGACAGGTACAGCGGCTGCCACTCCCACAGCCCGGCCCGGTGGTAGGCCAGCGTGCGCAGCGTCGCCGTGCACGTCGTCCATGGCAGATACCGGCGTATCGGGTGGTCAAGTTCAATCAGCCCCAGCACTGCCAGTCGCTGTAACAGGCATGTGGTGGCCACCGTCTTCGTCACCGACGCCAGGTCGAAGACGGTGTTTTCCGTCACGGGGTCACCGCTCAGATTGGCGACGCCTCTGGCGGTCACCCACCGTTCCCCGCCGTAGCTGATGCCAGTCACCGACCCCGGTGGCTGGAGAATCTGAGACATGACGGTCATCAGCGGCTCGCCATCGGCTTGCTGAGCCGCACTTCCGGCTCGCCGAACTGGGGTTCGACGCGGGTTGCCCCGTCGGGCGCCCAGCCGCGAGAGCGGTAGAACCCGATGCCGGGCTCGTTGGCAGCGAACACCCAGAGTTTTGCTGTTCGCAGGCCCTGGTCGCGGAACCACCGCTCTGCCGCGTCCAGCAACAGGCGCCCCACACCTGTACCCTGCGCCGCTGGTGCCACGTACAGCGACGGCACGTAACCGGCCTGCTCGTCGATGCAGAACCGCGTGACGCCGACGATCTGGCCTGCCTGCTCGGCGACCAGCATAGTGCCGGCGGCGGCAAGCGCGTTGCGCCACATCGCGGTGGCCTGGTCCAGCGTCATTGCGGTGATTACCGATGACGGTAGCACCTCGGCGTAGCTGCCTTGCCAGCAGCCGAGGAACAGTTGGACAATCTGGGTCAGATCGGTCGGGCCAGCCGTGCGCAGGGTGACCGGAGCACCCGCTGGCACGAACCTTATCGATTCCAGGCCCGGCACCGGTGGTGGCAGTATCAGCGGCCCGCTGCCGGGGGTGATCGAGCCCAGGAGGCTGGGCCGGCTCGCGCCCGTGCCGCCCGGCACTGTCGCCGGCACACCGTGCATGGTGCACCAGCCAATCAGGGCCATCAGGACGGCCTCCTTGGCGTCGGATGGCACACCGAGAGCATCGCTGGACCTCACCTCAACTGACGGCAGCTCACGCCGCAGTCCAGCCATGATCAGTGGATTACGTGCGCCCCCGCCTGACACGTAAAGGTGGCTGGCTCCGGCCTCCTTGACCGCATCACCCACTGTGCGCACCGTCAACTGTGCCAGCGTCGCCATCAGGTCTTCCACCGTCAAGTCGGGCCAGTCGGCCTCGATCTTGGCCACGTAGGCGGCGTTGAAGTATTCCTTGCCGGTGCTTTTCGGCGCGGGTTCCGCGTAGTACGGGTCGGCGAGCAGCACCGCCAGCAACTCTTGATTGATGACGCCCCGACTGGCGATCGCCGCGTCCGGATCGAAGCCTTGGGTGTTCAGGTGGTGGGCCACCACCGTGGCGTCAAGCAGGGTATTGGCCGGTCCGATGTCGAAGCCGCTGACACCATCCGGGGTCACCACCGTCATGTTGGCGATGCCGCCGAGATTGAGCGCGGCCGCGACTGTTCCGCTGCCCCTCAGCAGCAGATAGTCGATCAGGCTGGCCAGCGGTGCGCCTTGGCCGCCGGCCGTCAGGTCGCGGGCCCGCACGTCGAAGACCACGGGGCAGCCGGTGGCCTCGGCGATCCAGGCGGGTTGCCCGATCTGCCAGGTGCCGAGCGCCTGCCCGTCCTCGACCCAGTGAAAAACCGTCTGCCCGTGCGAGCAGATCGCGTCGACCCCGCCCACCTTTTCGATTATCTGGCAGGCGGCGGCCGCGAACTCGTGACCGATCAGCGTGTCGATGGCGCAAACCTCGGCCAGTGTGGTGTTGGCGGGTGGCAGCATCGCGATCAGGCGTGTGCGCAGGCCGGGGGAGTACGCCACGCAGTCGACGGCCAGGATAGTGGCCGTCAGCCCGCCGCCGGCGTGGTGGAAGTCAACCACCGCCATGTCGATGCCGTCATGAGATGTGCCAGAAATCATGCCAAGTACGCGCATCAGGCCTCCTCAAGGGCTAGTCGCAGCCGACCGCCGAACCGGTCGAGGCGGGCCTGCGCCGTCGCGGCGTCCTCACCGCGAGCCAACATCAGTGACGCCAGCTTAACGTCCATGTCGACGGATTCGAGAACCTTCACCGCCTGTTCCCGGGGCACTTTGGCGATTGACATGACAATGCGGATCGCGCGCTCGTGAAGCTTGTGGTTCGTGGCCCGCAGGTCGACCATGAGCGAACCATAGGTCTTGCCGAGGCGGATCATGGTGATAGTCGAGAACATGTTCAGCACGAGCTTCTGGGCGGTGCCGGCCTTCAGCCGCGTCGACCCGGCGACCACCTCAGGGCCCAGCTCGATTTCGATGGCGTGATCAACCATGCCCGACAGCTTGGTGCCCGTGTTGCACGACAGGCCGATGACGAGGGCCCCGAGTTCCCGCGCTCTGGTGACAGCGCCCAGGACGAACGGCGTGCGTCCGCTTGAGGCGATGCCCACCACGGTGTCGAGGGCGCCAACCTCGAGCTGGTCCATGGCGGCGGCACCGGCGGTGGCGTCGTCTTCGGCTCCCTCGACGGAACTGATCACGGCCGTGGGCCCGCCGGCGATGACGGCCTCGACCTGGCCGGGCCAGATGTTGAATGTCGGCCGGCACTCGGCCGCATCGATCACGCCCATCCGCCCGGCGGTCCCGGCCCCGGCGTAGATCAGGCGCCCGCCCTGCTCCATGCGTGCCGACGCCGCCTCGATCGCCGCCACGATAGACGGTAGGGCCTGGCGAACCGCGCCTGGCACGCGGGCGTCGGCGTCGTTCATTGTCTCCGCGATCTCGCCAACGGATTTTGAGTCGAGCAGGGCATATTCCGGGTCGTCCGACTCTGTGACCAGACTTGCCAGATCTTCATCGAAGTGGCTCATACAGTTCCCCTATTCTTCGGGTCGAGGCTGTCGCGCAGGCCGTCCCCAAGCAAATTCAAGCCAACCACGTAGGCGACGATCAGTACCCCAGGGGCGATCATCGTCCAGGGCGCGACGTAAACCAAGGTACGGGCCTCGTAGATCATGGAGCCCAGGGACGGTGCGGGTGGCGGCGTGCTTAACCCGAGGAAACTCAGCGACGCCTCGGTCAGAATGGCCCACGACAGCGACAGGGTGATCTGCACAATCAGAATCGAAGTGATGTTCGGCAGCACGTGGCGGAACATGATCGCCGAGCGGCGCTGCCCGGTCGCTGTGGCCGCGGAGACGAATTCGACCTCGCGCAGCGACAGGACGGGCCCGCGGGTGACGCGGATGAAAATCGGGGTGTAGACGATCGCAATGGCCACCGCGACCGTGAACCAAGTGCGGGTGAACACCGACGCCAGGGCGAGTGCCAGCAGCAGGGGCGGGAAGGCGAACAGCACGTTGGTGACGCCGGAGACCGCGACATCCGAAAAGCCGCGGTAGAAGCCGGCCGCCACGCCGGACAGCGTGCCGACGACAGTGGCGAATCCGACGGCGACGAGCGCGATTCTCGTTGAATTGAGGACGCCGGCCGCCACCCTGGCGAACACGTCACGGCCGAACTGGTCGGTGCCGAACCAGTGAGCCGCCGATGGCCCCTGCAGGCGGATGGCCGCATTCTGGGTGATCGGGTCGTTCGGCAGTATGCCCAGGGCGCTGACAAGGGCTAACAGGGCCAGGATCAACACGAGGGCCAGCCCGACCCGTCCGGTCTTCGAGTGCCAAAGCAGGCGCAGGCGGTCACCGGTACGCCCGGGCGCGGCACCCATGACGGGGGCTGATGCGATTTCCGTCATTGCGCACGCACCCTCGGGTCGATTCGGCGATAGGCCAGGTCAGTGAGCAGGTTGACGATAACGAACCCGAGCGCGATCAGCAGCACAGTCGACTGCACCACCGCGTACTCCTTCTGCTGGATGCCCACCAGCACCTGGCGTCCGATGCCGGGTAGCGAGAAGATTTGCTCGACAACCACCGCCCCGCCCAGCAGGTAGCCGAATTGAAGGCCCGTCATCGTGACGATCGGCACCAGCGCGTTGCCCAGCACGTGCCTGATCTGCAGGCGCCGGGTGGATATGCCCTTGGCCTTGGCGGTGCGGATGAAGTCTTGTGACCGCACCTCGAGAATTGCCGTTCGCGTCGTGCGCATGATTGGTGCGGCGATGCCGAACGCCAACACCAGCGAAGGCAGCAGCATCTGCTGCATATTCAGTAATGGATTCTTGGTGAAATAGGCGTAGCCGGCGCCGTTTGGGTTGAAGCCCAGGTACTTTGACAAGACGGTGACCAGGGCCGTCCCCAGCAAGAAAGCGGGGATCGACAGGCCAGCCAGCCCGACCGCCTGGCCGACCGCATCACGCGGCGAGTCGGGTTTCGACGCCGACAGCATGCCCAGCGGGACGCCGATTGCCAGCGACAAGATGATGGTCCATATCGCCAACTCCAGGGTGACGGGCAGAGACTGGGCGGTCAGCGAGGCGACGGATTGGTGGGCTCTGGCCGAGACACCGAGGTTGCCCCTGAAGATGTTGCCGATCCAACTGAAGAACTGCACGCCGAGCGGCTTGTCAAGGCCGTAGTAGGAAAGTAGCGCCGCGCGCTGCTCGTCGGTGAGCGCTGCGGCCTCGATGCCATAGCTGGCTGTGATTTGGTTGCCGGGAATGGCCCGCAACATGATGAAGACGACGACCGCCACCCCGGCGAGTGTGCCGACCGAAGATATCAGACGCGAAACGATGGGGTTCGCCAAGAGTCTTCTAAGCATGCGACTGCTCCAACTCCGTTATGGTCTGGGTTACGAGGGGGTGCGAGACCCGCACCCCCTCGCGATACCGTATCTAGCTTATCTGGGTCGACCTTAAGTATTGCATCGACTGATTAGCCATCGGGATGAACCCTTGCACGTTGGAGCTTGTCGCGGTGTAGGTGTAGCCGGTGAACAGCCAGATCCAGGCGGCCTGATTCTCAAGCTCGTTGGAGATCTGCGTGTAGATCGGGCCCCGCTTTGCCGGGTCCGATGTCTGACGTCCCTGAGCGAACAGGGCGTCGAGCGTGTCGGACGAGTACCCGGCCACCATGTTCAGGTTGCCCGTTGACGTGAAGTAACGAGAGTACATGCCGTCGGGATCGGGGCGTCCGCCGTTCAGAGCCACAGCCGCGTCGAAATCGCCCGCCATCCAGCGGTCGACGTAGGCGCCAGACTCAAGGATTTCGAGGTTCAGCGTGATGTTGGCGTCAGCAAGCTGCGCCTTCAGGTTCTGGGCCTCGTTAACCGAAGTGGCGTACTCACCCTGCGACACGATGGTGTCCAAGGTGACGCCGCTCGGGTAAGCGGACTTTGACAGGTAATCGGCGGCCTTGGTCAGGTCGCGCGTTGGGCACGGCCTAGACGACGGGTCGGACCGGTATGCCGGCGAGGTGATCGGGCCGGTGACTTCGCCTTCGCCCATGGCAGCGGTGTCGAGCACCTGCTGGCGGTCGATGGCGCACTGGATTGCCAACCGAACGTTCACATCCTGCAGCGGGCCCTTGCGGGCGTTCAGTTGCAGCACGTGATAGCTCAGAAGGGCCGTCTTGGCGATCGAGATGGTGCTTGAGGCGGCCGTCTGAGCGACCAGCGGATCGTCGAAAACAGCCATCTGGACGTTGCCGGATTGCATGGCCGCCACGATTGAGGTCTCGTCAGGGATGACGCGGAACTCGACGCCAGCCAGCGGCACCGGGTCGCCCCAGTACGAGTCGTTGCGCTTGAGAGTCAGCGACTGGTTGGGCACGGAACTGACGAACTGGAAGGGGCCGGTACCGTTCGGGGTCACCGACAGGCTGGCCTCTGTGTCGTCGGATGAAAGCATGGCCATGTTGATGACGGCCAGGTTAGCCAGCAGGCCGGCATCTGGGCTTGACAGATGCAGCACGATGGTGTTGGCGTCCGGGGCGTCGACAGAGTCAACTGATGCCAACGAGGCGGCTGCCACGGCGGCCGTGTCCGGGTTCTTGATGGCGTCAAGCGAGAACTTGGCGTCAGTCGAATCGAAGGTGCTGCCGTCGTGGAACTTGACACCCTGACGCAAGTGCATGGTGACGGTCAGGCCGTCATCGGAGACATCCCAAGACTGCGCCAGCCCGGGCACAACGGCCAGGTTCTGGTCGAACTCGGTCAGCGTGCCGTACATGGTCTGCATGACATTGACGGCCTGGAACTGAGTGGCCTTCCAGGGGAACAACGTGTCAGCCTCGCTGGTGACGCCGATGACGAGCGTCTTGTTCGTGTCGGCAGTCTGGGTTGGGGGCGTTGTTTCGGGTGTTGTTGCGGGGGTGCACCCTGTTGCGATGAGTGCGATGGCGGATAGGAATGCCGCTAAGGCAATTCCCCGCGAAGTGCGTTTACGTGCAACCATTGATACTCCTTTGAGCGGTAGTCCCTGCACACCGCTACCATGCACCGGTGCAGAGACGCCAAATGAATTATGGTAAGACAGTACCATTGATGACGTGGGCATGTAAAAGACTTACATGATTCTGTTATCCAAACGCAACAATGAGGCCAGCGGTCTGATCGGACCTCGTGAAAGGAAGCGAGAATGCCAGATACACAAGGCAATTCGTTCCCGGCGCTGGTGCTGATGCGGTCGCTGCTGCCGCAACTACGCCGCAGCGAGCGCGCCATCGCGCAACAGTTCCTGGCCGATCCGGCCGCGACAGCCAAGCTGCCGATTGTCGAACTGGCTCGCCGCTGCGGCACGTCCACTGCGTCGGTCGTGCGGTTCTGCCACAGCCTTGGCTACCAGCGCTACAAGGCGCTTTGCATGGACGTGCTCAATGAGGCGATGCTTGAGTCGTTCGAGACGGCCAACTTGCCCGAGGCGTCTGGCGACATCGACCGCGGCGACACCCTGAGCGACATTGTGGCAAAGATCTCAACGGCCGAGACGCTGTCCATCGCCGACACCGCCAAGACGCTGAACCTCGAGTCACTGCAGCAGGCAGCTCAGGCCATCAGCGCGTCCGAGAGGGTCGACATTTTCGGCGTCGGGGCCAGCGCCTTCGTGGCCTGGGACTTCCAGCAGAAGCTGACCCGGATCGGTCGCACGGCACTGAGTTGGCAGGACGCCCACTCGGCTTGGACATCGGCCGCCACTTTGCGTCCTGGCACGGTGGCGGTAGCCGTGTCCCACTCGGGCGCGACAAGCGACACCATCGGCTATCTCAGTTTGGCGCACGCGTCTGGGGCCACAACGGTCGTGCTGACAAACCATCTGGGCTCACCCATCACGGAGTACGCCGATGTCACCTTGACAACGGCGGCTCGGGAGACAGGGTTCCGGTCGGGCGCACTGGGCAGCCGGATAGCCCAGCTCATGGTGATGGATTGCCTGTTCATCGCAGTGGCCGAAATCCACTACGACGAATCAATGGCGGCGATCAGGCGCACGTACGCGGCCATTCAGCACCTGGCGAGCCGGGCCTGACCTAAGCGCCGCCCGGAAGCTGGCGTAGGGAATCAGGAAAGCGACCCCAACGACGCCGATCACCCAGGCAATCGGCCAACTGCTGGCCACCGCCAAGACGCCCAGCGTGACCACCACCCCGGC